>NZ_JBRFJH010000003.1:0-226966 GCF_052932205.1 Finegoldia sp. P1-F-LS
TAAATCTCAAGGAAGTGACGAGTACACTCTATCTAATAACAATATTATACAGCAAACCTGAATAATACTTAGTCGAAAAAGGGTTATAGGTTACCTTTAACAACCTAAATACATTATATAAGGAAGTAAGCTTAATGGATAAAATTAAAGTTGTTCATTATATAAACCAATTCTTCGCTGGTATTGGTGGAGAAGAAAAAGCTGATACAAAACCATTTATAGCAGAACAATTACCTCCTATCTCTGCTCAATTACAAAAAGCATTGGGAGATGATTTCGAAGTAGTTAGAACTGTAGTATGTGGTGACTCATATTTCGGTGAAAATATGGAAGCTGCTCAAAAAGAAGTATTGGAAATGATTAAAGAAGCTAATCCAGACTTCGTAGTAACTGGTCCTGCATTTAACGCTGGTAGATACGGTGTTGCTGCTGGTACTATGGCTAAAGCAGTTAAAGATGAATTAAATATTCCTGTATTAACAGGTATGTACCCTGAAAACCCAGGTGCAGATATGTACAAAAAGGACGTTTATATCGTAGAAACTAAAAATAGTGCCGCTGGTATGAGAGACGCTATGAAGAAAATCGGTAAATTAGGTCCTAAGGTTGCTAAGGGAGAAGAAATCGGATCTCCAAAAGAAGAAGGATATATCGAAAGAGGAGTTCGTGTTAACTTCTTCTCAGAAAAAATCGGTTCTCAAAGAGCTGTTGAAATGCTTATTAAGAAAATTAATGGTGAAGAATTCGAAACAGAATATCCAATGCCTGCATTCGACAGAGTTGAACCTGGTAAAGCTATCAAAGATTTATCAAAAGCAAGAATCGCTCTTGTAACTTCTGGTGGTACAGTTCCAAAAGGAAACCCAGATCACATCGAATCATCTTCAGCAACTAAATACGGTTCTTATGATTTCTCAGGAATCAATGATTTAACAGCTGAAAACTCTGAAACAGCTCACGGTGGATACGATCCAGTATACGCTAACGAAGATGGAGACAGAGTATTACCAATCGATGTTATGAGAGAATTAGAAAAAGAAGGCGTTATTGGTTCATTACACGAAACTTGGTATTCAACTGTAGGTAATGGTACAGCCGTTGCTAATGCTGATAAATTCGGTACTGAAATTGGTGAAAAATTATTAGCTGACAACGTAGACGCAGTTGTTCTTACTAGTACCTGAGGTACTTGTACACGTTGCGGTGCAACGATGGTAAAAGCAATTGAACGTACAGGACTTCCTGTTGTTCATATTTGTACAGTTACTCCTATCTCATTAACAGTAGGTGCTAACAGAATTGTTCCAGCTATTGCTATTCCTCACCCATTAGGAAACCCAGCATTAACTAAAGAAGAAGAATATAGTCTTCGTAAAAAGATTGTTATGAAAGCATTAAAAGCTTTAACTACTGAGGTAGAAGATCAAACAGTTTTCGAAGACTAATTCAAATATAAATAAATAATAAAGGAGAATAGTTAACAGATGAATTTTCCAGTACTAAAAGGAGCTGGCTATGTATTAGTCAACACTCCTGATATGATTATCCAAAACGGATCAACATGTCAAACTGAAAGAGTTGTAAACCCAGATTCTGAATTCTTAAAAGAAGTTGGAAAACACATTAGAAGTTTTGATGAGGTTGTAAAATATCTTCCTAACCAAGTTTATATAGGAAATGTTTCTCCTCAAGAATTAGAAAATTACGAAATGCCATTTACTAATCACACTTATGAAGAAGGTAAAGCTGATGGTAAAATGGGTAAAATCGTAAAACAAGACGTATTCATTGCCCTATTACAAATGAGTGATGCATTCGACTTAGTAAAACTTTCTGAAGAATTCGTAAATGAAATCAAACCAGTTATTGAAGAAGAATATCCAATCTTGGAACCATACTTCTCTCACTTAAAAGGTTCTGATATTTCAAATGCTCAAGAATTATTCGACACTCACATGGCAGAAGCTTTATACCATGACGGAAAAGTTTGTGGTTATATCAAAGCAGCTCATGATATCGACGTAAACTTAAGCGCTCACACAATGTTTGAAAACTTAGTAGTAAAAGCTTCAGGTGTTCTAGCAGCTGTTGAATTAGTTACTAAGAATGACATTAACAGAGATGATATAGATTATGTAATCGAATGTTCAGAAGAAGCCTGCGGAGACGTTAACCAAAGAGGTGGCGGTAACTTCGCTAAATCAATCGCTGAAGTTGTAGGATTACAAAATGCAACAGGTTCTGATACTAGAGGATTCTGTGCAGCTCCTATTCACTCATTAATCGAAGCAAGTGCTTTAGTTAAATCTGGTGTTTATAAAAACGTAATGGTTGTAGCAGGTGGTTCAACTGCTAAATTAGGTATGAACGCTAAAGACCACGTTAAAAAGGGCTTCCCAGTTCTTGAAGACGTTGTTGGTGGATTTGCAATTTTAATCTCAGAAAATGATGGTGTTCATCCAGTATTAAGAACTGACATCGTAGGACGTCACACAGTTAAGACTGGTTCTTCACCACAAGCAGTTATCTCAAGCTTAGTATCTCATTCATTAGAAGAAAATGGATTAAAGATTACTGATGTAGATAAATATTCTGTAGAAATGCAAAACCCAGATATCACTAAACCTGCCGGAGCTGGAAATGTTCCTGAAGCTAACTATAAGATGATTGCTGCCCTTGCTGTTAAACAAGGAGAACTAGACAGAAAAGAATTAGCTAATTTCATTACTGAAAAAGGCTTAGTAGGTTGGGCTCCAACACAAGGACACATTCCATCAGGTATTCCTTATGCAGGACATGCTATTAAAGACTTAACTGAAGGAGATTACAACAGAGTAATGTTCGTTGGTAAAGGTAGTTTGTTCCTAGGTAGAATGACTAACTTATTTGATGGTGTATCTATCGTTATGGAAAGAAATGATGGTAAAATGGAAGATGAATCATCAGTTTCATCTGAATCAGAAAAGGATCAAATTAAGAAAGTAATCGCAGAATCCATGAGAAAACTAGCTGAAAATCTTTTAGCAGAATAGAGGTGTAGACATGGATAATAAAAAAATTTCCGAAGTATTTCTTGAAATATCTGAAGCTATCGAAAGCGGAAAATTTGGTAAGAAAGTAAAAATCGGTCTTACTACTTTAGGTAGTGAACACGGCGTTGAAAACATGAAAAAAGCTATTGAATTAGCTAAATCTGATCTTTTTGAAGTAGTTGTTATCGGTGAAAGAGTTGATGACGAACATGAAACTTATGAAGTTGATAACGATGAAGATATGTACAAGAAGATGGAAGAATTACTAGACAGTGGCGAAATTCAAGCTTGTGTAACTCTTCACTACAACTTCCCTATCGGTGTTTCAACAGTTGGTAGAGTATACACTCCTGGTCACGGCAAAGAAATGTTCTTAGCTACAACTACAGGAACTAGTGATACTGAAAGAACTAAAGCTATGGTAAGAAATGCAGTAGCAGGTATTATCGCAGCTAAATCTTGCGGTATTGCAAAACCAACAGTTGGTATTTTAAACATCGACGGTGCTAGACAAGTAGAAAAAGCTTTGAAACACTTCAAAGACAACGGATTCGATATCGAATTTGCTGAAAGCCAAAGAGCTGACGGTGGTATCGTAATGAGAGGTAATGACCTTCTTATGGGAAGCTGTGATGTAATGGTAACTGATTCATTAACAGGTAACTTATTAATGAAGATGTTCGGATCATTCACATCAGGTGGAAACTACGAAACTACTGGTTTCGGATATGGTCCTGGTATCGGTGAAGGCTACGAAAGAAACATATTTATTGTATCTCGTGCTTCAGGTGCTCCTGTAGTTGCAAATGCATTAAAATATGCTTACCAAACAGTAGCTGGTGGAATTGATAACAATAAAAAATCTATCTATAAGCAAGCTCACAAGGCTGACTTCAATGGCATCTTAGAATCATTAAGTAAGAAAGAAGCTCCAAAAGCATCTTCTGAAGAAGTTAAAATGCCAGACAAAGAAGTAGTATCTGCTACAATCTCAGGAATTGATATTCTTGAAATTGAAGATGCTGTTCAAGCTTTATGGAAAGAAAATATATACGCTGAAAGCGGTATGGGCTGTACTGGTCCAATCGTTCAAGTGTCTGATGCAAACTTAGATAAAGCATCACAAATACTAAAACAAAATGGTTATATAGAATAATTCTATAGGCTTTTAAAAAGATGTGTGATTAGTCACACATCTTTTTTTGTTTCAAATTAAATTTTGCATACAAAAAACCTTAGATTAATAGCTTCATCAAACTAATAATCTAAGGTCATTTTTTTATTTAATCTATTCTATTATATTTCTCCATCTCCAACCGTATGTTTCGCTAGCGTTACATACTATTACAAAAGCTAATGGATCAATTTCTTGAATGTATTTTTTAAGCATTATAAAATCTCTATTGCTTACAACTGTTTGTACGATTTCTTTTTCTAATCCTGAATAAGCACCTTTTGCTGTGTAAATATTAGCAGATCTTGTAAGCTTATCGACCAAGAACTTACAAACCTCATCCGGCTTTGATGTAGTAATCGTACAGAGTTTTGATGTATTCATACCATTGATTGTAAAATCTATTATTAAACCATTAAGTACAGTCCCTACAAGAGAGTATATTGCAATCTCTGTTCCGTAAGCATACCATGCTGATAATGTAATAAGAAAATCTACTATCAAGCATCCTTTGCCCAATTCTATTCCTAAGTACTTGTTTAAAATCTTAGCGAATATATCAGACCCACCAGTTGATGCGTAGTTATTAAGTACAATACCTACTCCCGACCCGTAAATCATTACAGCTGCAATTAATTGAATCATTTTTCCGTCAAACAATGGTTTTTCCATAGGAAATACAATATCCAAAATCCATACCAATAAACTAAGTCCCAATGAGCAAATTATAGTTTTAAGTCCAAATGCTTTTCCTAGCATTATAAATCCTACAATAAATAAAATCGTATTAATAATAATCAAAATTGGACCTGTTGATATTGGAACGAAATTTCCAATTACTATTGCCATTCCCGCTGCTCCACCTAATGATAATTTATTAGGTGCAAGGAAGAAGTGAATTCCCAATGCAATAAGAATGACACCAACTGCCATCATAATCACGCTTTTTCTTTTATTTCGTCTTTCTAAAGCGTCTAAATCAATCATATTATCCCCCTAATATTTTTATGCAATATCATTATAACAATTGAATATACAATTTACAATGTAATATTCATTATTTTCTAATATTTATTTAAAATTATAGCTTACAAAATATCTATAAACCTTTCTATCGGTAAACCACGAGCTTTGTCTTTAATATCTAATGAAAGTTTCAACAGTTCTGTTGTTTTCAAGCTTGCATACTTTGCGGAATCAAAAATTGATTTATTTTCTGAATATTGGCTTATAAATAATGCTGAAAACAAATCCCCTGTTCCTGCATAAGATGTGTTGATGTATTCGTAATAAATCTTATCTGAAGTAAGGTTTTTATCCATACAAAAAACGAAATGCTCGTCATTTTCTTCTGCGCTTGTAATAACAACGTAATTTGCTCCCATTTGTATTAGCTTTTTGGCTACATCATCTATAGGTTCATCCATCATACTAGCTATCATTCTAGCTTCAGTTTCGTTTGGAATAATCACTGTAGCTACGTCAATTAGTCTTCTAAAATTTTCAATATTGTCCTCATTCAATCCGTTGTAGAGTTTCCCATTGTCTGCCATTATGGGATCGACAACGACCTCTGGCGAGTTTTTTTGTTTAGCTATAAAATCTTTGATAATATCCACTTGTTCTAAGCTATTCAAAAATCCAGTAGCAATCAAATCAAAACTAAAATCCAATTCCTCCCAAACTTTTGTCGCTTGTTTCATATATTCTGTTGTATCTAAAATCGCAAATTTTCCATAATCCAATGTGTTACTCACAACAGCTGTTGGCAAATTAAAAACGCTTTTTCCTTTATTGCTCAGCACAGGAATCATACAACTAAGAGCGACTCTCCCATATCCTGGCATATCGTTGATTAATAAAATATCTTTCATGTTTTCTCCTCCATCTAATTATAACACTAAAAGCATATTTGTATATCAAATAAATCTTAATCATTTTGTAGATTTTTGGCTCTTAAATCCTCATAATTTCTCAGTTTTTTATGATATAATATCAATTGGAAATAAGGAGGGGCTTATGTTCAATTTTAATATAGAAGAGCACAAATTTAAATACATACATTTTATAGGAATTGGTGGAATATCCATGAGTGGTATCGCTGAATTGTTAAATCATTATGGATATAAAGTTTCTGGTAGTGACCGAGAAGAATCTGACGAAACTAACAGGCTCAAAAGTCTAGGCGTTGAAATATTTATAGGACAAAAAAGAGAAAATATCAAAAATCCGGATTTAATCGTGTACACTGATGCGATATTAGATGATAACGAAGAATTAATCGCTGCAAGAGAACTTGGAGTAGACGTTGTCAGCAGAGGAGTTTTTCTTGGCGCATTGATGAGAAATTACAAATATTCAATTGGAGTTAGTGGATCTCATGGTAAATCAACTACAACTTCAATGATTGCAAAGATTTTAATAGATGCAAAAGTAGATCCATCTATTCTTTTGGGTGGTAAATTAGACGAAATTCAAGGCAATGTACACTGTGGTAATAGCGAATACATGCTTACAGAAGCTTGTGAATACAAGGCTAATATTCTCAACTATTATCCATCAATGGCTATAATACTTAACATAGACGAAGACCATTTGGACTTCTATAAAGATTTGAATCACATCGTAGCGACATTCATTGGCTACATGAAGAATTTGGACGAAAATTCCAAGGCCATCATAAATATTGACGACAAAAATTGTGAACCTCTGTTATCTCACATCAAAGGAGAAATCATAACATTTGGTATTGAAAATGAAAAGGCTGACTACAACGTTCACGATATAACTTTTAATGAAAATGGCAATCCTAGTTTTGTAGTTTCATCTGAAAAGTTTGACAAAGATGAGGAATTCTCGCTTTCTATTATTGGACGTCACAATATTTACGATGCTGTGGCTGCGATTATTGCATGCTACGAATTCCACATTGATATTGACACTATTAGAAAAAATATGAAAGAATATCATAATCTTCACAGAAGAATGGAAACTATAGGATTTTATAAAGGTTGTGAAGTAAAGACTGATTATGGTCATCACCCTACTGAAATCAAAAACACTTTGAAAGCTTTGGATGAACATAAAAAAGGCAAATTCTACTGTGTATTCCAGCCTCACACTTATTCAAGGACTAAAATGCTATTGGATGATTTTGCAAATGCATTCTATGATTGTGATGAGGTTGTAGTAACTGAAATATACGCTGCAAGAGAAAAATTTGACAGCAGCATTCATTCTACAGATTTGGTAGAAAAACTCGTAAAAAATGGCGTCAACGCAAAATACTACAAGACTTTTGAAGAAGCTCGTGATTATATCCGTTCTAAAGTTTGTGAAAATGATATGGTTTTGACTACTGGTTGTGGAAATCCTGATGTTCTTGCCAAAATGATTGTGGAATAAAATGTGTACGACAATTATTGTAGATTATCCTAAAGGCTCTGTGATGGCTCGTACGCTTGATTTTGAAGTTCCTTTGGAATACAACATGATTTATATTCCAAGAGGATTTCATTATGCAGATGATTTGTATCACAAACCAATGCGTTCAAAATATAAAATGATGGGAATGTGTTTTAGAAATCTGTACCCTATCAAAGATGGTGTGAATGAACATGGCCTTTGTGGTTGTACTAATATGTTTATCGCAAATAATCTGTTCAGTAATCATCCTGTCGAAGGAAAAATAAACACAAATTCACTGGATTTTATGAATTTTGCTCTTGGAAATTACAAAACAGTTGAAGAATTGCTAAATGATTTGGACAATATTCATCTAGCTAACAAAGATGTTGATGGAAATTCTGTGATATGCCCTGATTTCCACTTTATGTTTGTCGATAGAACTGGTGATTCTACTGTTTTAGAATACAAAGATCACAAATTAGTTCCATGTGGAGATAATCCAAAAGTAATGACTAATTCTCCAAAATATTCTTCACATGTTAAAAGATACGAGAAATTAATCGGTGATTTATCCAAATTCAATCAAATAAAAGATTTGACAGGTGCATATGATCCTGTAAGTAGATTCATTAGGGCAAAATACATCCTGTCAACTCACAAGAAATCTTCTAATGTAAATGAAGCATACTCATCAGCATTTAGTATATTAGAGCCTCTAAAAATCACTGAGGGCTTCTTTAAGAACGATTCACATGATTACTATACATTTACTAGGTATATTAGTGCTTTCGACACACAGACCGCTTCTATGGCTGTTAGAACGCATTCCAATACTCAAACTTATCTGATAGATTTTGATGATATACCAGATGAAAATAAAATATTCTCTTATTATTTTGAAAACAAATTAGAATTTAAAAGAATTAATAAAGGATAGGCTAATGCCTATCCTTTATTTTAAATGAAATTTAATAATTTTCACAAAAAATAGAAGCTATTTTGTTATTAACAAAATGCTTCTATTTAAAATCAATTATGCATTGAATTTTTCAAGATCTAAATCGTGTTGCATTGCTGCTACCATAACACCAGTAGATCCACCTGCGTGAACGTTAGTTGAAGTACGTGCCATATCAGCAACACCTTGAATTGGGCTTAAAACCAAAATCATTTCAACTGGTAATCCCATTGTAGCAAAGATTGCTGTAGCTTGAATAGTTCCTGTTCCTGGTACTCCTACTGTTCCTAATGAAGCGAACAAGCATGAACCAACCATAATTAAATATTGAGTAGCCGAGAATGGAATATTAAGAGCATTAATTGTAAACATCGCTAATAAAATTGGCCATACAGCTGCACATCCTGGCATACCAAATGTTGTACCAATTGATGCTGCAAATGATGCAGTTTCTGTAGGTACACCCATGTCTTCTTGTTCTCTAATATTTGCTGGCAAAGATCCAATAGAACTTTGTGTAGTAAATGCTATCAACCATGCAGGGAAGAATTTACGTTGGAACTTAAATGGATTGATATGTGCAATCAAACTCATCATAGCTGATGTAGTGATGAATGTGTGGAACAAACATGCTACATAAACCATTAATAATAAGAATAATAACGATGCAACAAATGATAAATCCAAAGTAGCTACTTGGTTAGCTAGTAATGAAAGCACTGCGTATGGAGTGAATTCAATAATTTCTCCAATTACTTTGTTCATTACTTTATTACCAGCTTCTACGAAATCTAAGAATGGTTTGATTTCTTCCTTATTAGCGTATCTAAGAACAACAATACCAATGATAATTGCGAAAATTACAATAGGTACAATTTTGTTGTGACTCATACTATCGATGATATTTTTAGGGAAGAAACTTACAAATACATCTGAGAAAGGTGGAACTTCCTTAACCTTATCTGCAACATCCATTTTGATATTTGCATTCATTCCTATGTTTACTAATTTACCTAAAATTATAGACAATATAGCAGCTAAAACATTGTGTAAAGCTAAAATAATAATTGTCTTGCCACCCATTGATCTTAATTTTTCTGAGCTTTCCAAGGATGCAACTGTAGTTATAATTGAGAATAATAATAATGGAATTACAAATGCTTGTAATAAACTTGCAAACACACGACCAAATATTGCTACGTAGTCTGTGGCTCCTTTAAAAATAAGTCCTACTATGGCACCCATCGCTGTTGCCAATAAAATTCTGATCATGAATGAAGTACCTTTTTTCTTCAAACGATCAATGACAACGCATAATGCGAAAGCTACAACTAAAGCGATTAAGCTTTTAATCATATCAACATCTCCTTTTTATATTTTTTTCAAACTAATCTTATCATATTGTCTTATAATAGACAATGATTTATATTTAGATGTATCGTTTTCACAAAATTTATTTATTGTATTATTCTATATATCACTTTTCCCTTGAAATTTAAAGGTTATTTCAAATTCACAAAAAATTTTATATGGAATAATTTTTATTATTTTTTCAAGAGTTTTTTGTAGTTTAACGTTAATATTTCACTATTTTTTTGAGCTTTTATTTATTTTATAAATTTTCATAAATTATTTCAATTTTGAAATATATAGAATATTTCAATAAAAAAAGACCGATGTTTAACATCAGTCTTATCTTTCCCATTGTCCTTGTTTGTATATTATAAATCCTATCAGAACTGTAAGTCCATTGGATACTAACATCGAAATCCAAATTCCTGTAGAACCGAGATTTGTCAAACTCTTAAGTATCATAATAAGTGGAAGTCGTAGAGCCCA
The DNA here is from genome assembly GCF_052932205.1 of Finegoldia sp. P1-F-LS. NCBI lineage: Bacteria > Bacillati > Bacillota > Tissierellia > Tissierellales > Peptoniphilaceae > Finegoldia > Finegoldia sp. P1-F-LS. The sequence continues at coordinate 10,412 of NZ_JBRFJH010000003.1, forward strand.
CAATCTCGCAAGTGACAAATACATTGTAAGTTTTGTTTTTCCAACACCTTGGAAGAAACCATTAATCGCTGAGAAATATCCCATGAAAAATGTAATTATAGCTGAGAAGTACATGTACTCACTAGCTTGTCTCCAAAGTTCAATATCACTACGGTCTTTGATAAACACAGATAATAATTGGTCTTTGAAAAGTAAAATAATTATAGCAGATGCAAGTGAGAAGAATGTTATGATTATATTTGCGCGTTTAAAAATGCTTTTGCTTCTTTCCTTTTTACCTGCCCCTATATTTTGACCTGTGATTGATGTTAGAGCCATTCCAATTCCAATAGCTCCTTGATTGAATATATCGGACAATCTGTTGCCCATAGAAAATGCAGCGAGTGTAGTTGTCCCGTATGATTGAATGAATCCATTAAGAACAGTAAACCCGATAGCTTCCCCACTTGATCCAAGCGATGCTGGAATTGCGATGGAAAATATGTGTTTGATAATTCCCATATCCAATTTGAAGTTTTTGAAGTTGACTTCGATTTCGGATTCTTTTTTTACTACTCTTACAGCAAATACAACCAGTAAAACTTTCGACAAAACAGTAGCCCATGCAGCACCTGCAAGTCCCATGTTGAGCCCTGGAATTCCCAAAACATTATCAAAAATGAAGAATGGATCTATAACGACGTTTGTCACAGATGAAATTGTAGATATAATCGTCATTGATTTGGTTCTTCCTTGAGAATTTAGTATCGATTGATATCCGAAAAAAATCATATCAAACAATAGTCCTACTGAATTTATCGCAAGGAATATGTATGATTTATATTCAAAGCTTCCTTTAGCCCCCATCCATCTGACAATAAATGGTGCTGTGATTACACCGAGTATACTGAATATTACTCCAAGTACTGTGGTAAGTATTAATGTATGCACAGCGTATATTGAACAGTCTTTTAATTTTCTAGCTCCAAGTCTTTGACTCATTAAAGAAGTAGCCGCAACACTTACTCCCAGTCCAACTGCTATAAACAAATACAGCACAGGCCAAGTGAAAGATGTCGCAGCATAGTCTTCCGAGCTAATTCGAGCTACATATATTCCGTCAGTTATACCATAAAGGGTTTTGATTAGATTACTAATCATCAATGGGATACTTAATTTAAAAATCACATCAGTAATATTTCCATTAGTAATAAATTCAATATTGCTTTTTTTGTTTCCCATTTACTCGCCCCCTATTAATTTATAATTTAAAATAACCTATTCCAAATAATCCTGGTCCAGTGTGAATACTCAATGTAGGTGCAATTTGTCCTTCATAATAGAACTTTGCTCCTTCAATTAAATCATTCATACTTTCCTTGGCCTTTTCCATTGCGCTTTGATTATCACCGTTTAATAAAACCAAATAATAGTCTTTGATACCTGATAACTCTTTTTTGACTATATCAATTGCACGATTGATGTTTTTCATTGTTCCACGGTTTTTTTCTACTGTATAATATTCTCCATCTTCATTACAAGATATTATAAGTTTCAAATTTAATAAATTACCAACGATTCCAGTAATTTTACCTATTCTACCACCTAAAGACAAATATTTTAAAGTATCCAAAGTTATAACTGGTACTGAATCTTTGATTTTTGATTTCATTGTTTCTATTATAGATTCTAATGAAAATCCTTCATCAATTAATTTTCTCGCAAATATTGCAAAAAATCCCGTACCAATCGAAATATTTTTTGAATCAAAAACTTCTACTTGTACATCTTCAACTTGTTCTTTCGCAAGCATAAATGCATTGTACATTCCACTTAGTTTTGAAGAAATGGAAATACAAATAATTTTATCGAATCCTTTATTCTTTATTTCGTTTAATTTGTTAACAATATCCCCAAGAGATGGGATGGATGTTTTTGGAACTTCTCTGTCTATATTTTCGTATATATATTTCGGATCAACAGTATAATCATCATAGGATACATCTGAGTAGTTTATTTGAAGTGGCATCAATTCAATGCCGTATTCTTCTGCTATTTTTTGTGTAATTTCACTACCTGAATCTGTTAAAATTGCAATCTTTCCCATAATATCTCCTAACTAGTCAAGGCTATTAAAATATTCTCTAACTTGTTTTATTTTACCACAAGTCATCTTTCCTTCTGGACAACTTCCTTTAACACAACCTGGTCCCGCTTTTTTGAAAATTTGTGGGCACACTTTTTTCGCTTCAATAAGCATTAATGTTGCCATTTCTCTTATTTCCCATTGGGCTCTTTGGCAGCATCTTGCTTCGAAGAAATGCAACAATTCACGGGCATTCATTGTCATGACAATTTTAGTCTCAGTTGCATTTGAAAATACATATCTCGCATCTTCAATGGAGCTTTTTTCTGACATTGATTTTGCTTTCTTCTCATCGATGCCATTTGCGATTAGTTTGTCGTATTCTTCTTGTATCAAAATTTCTGTCAACTCATTGTAAGCATCAATTGTGTGTTTCATATGTCTTTCGTAGATTTCTAAAGCCTTGGGATTATTTTTTATTTTTGGAGGGATTATATACTCGTAATTATTCGCTCTCACATATCGTTGAGATTTTTGCGAGTAGCTTGCTAATCTGTGTCTGACCAATTGGTGGGTCAAAGTTCTAGATACACCCTCTATTGCAAAAGTAAAACTAATGTGTTCAACCGGAGACATGTGTCCCAAACCCATTAATTTATCTATGAAATTTTCTACATTTTCATCAGTTAGTCCTTCCTCAATCTCCATAACAGAACTATCTGAATAACAAAGTTTTGCACTTGATGCGACAAGTTTTTGTGCATCTGGAGTGTATCTAATTAGATTAACCTTCATTAATTACTTCTCTCCCATATTACGCCATCTCTGGTGTCTTTTAACACAATTCCCATAGATAAAAGTTTATCTCTTATTTCGTCAGCTTTTTTGAAGTCTTTTTCTTTTCTAGCCGCATTTCTTTGTTCTATCAAATCTTCTATTTCAGAATCCAAATCATCGTCATCTTCTTTGAATAAAATTCCCAAAACATAAGAAATATCATCCATCAATTTCTTAGCGTCAAGCAAGATATTTTTCGATGTATTTTCATCGTAATTTTTGTTGATATATTTAATGAAATCGAATAATACGCTAATCGCATCAGCTGTGTTGATGTCATCATCCATAGCTTGTTCAAATTTTTCTCTGAATGTTTTTATATTATCATCTTTTTCTTCTTTTTCAGAAGAGTTTTCCAAAATTCTATTTAAGAATTTCTTAGCAGTGTACAATCTATCAAGAGAATTTTTCGTAGCTACTAACGTGTCGTGACTGAAATCAATCGGATTTCTGTAGTGAACAGATAACAACCACAATCTGATAACTTCCAAATCAAATTCTTTTTCAATATCTTTTAACAAGAAGAAATTATTCTTTGATTTGCTCATTTTTTCCTTATCTACAGTTATCATTGAGTTGTGTAGCCAATAATTTGCAAAGTGAGCTCCAGTGCATGTTTCTGATTGAGCGATTTCATTTTCGTGATGTGGGAATTGCAAATCTTCACCACCAGCGTGAATGTCAATAGTATCACCCAAAATTGATTTGCTCATTACAGAACATTCCAAATGCCAACCAGGTCTTCCCATTCCCCATGGACTTTCCCAAGCAGGTTCACTTTCTTCTTTTCTCTTCTTCCACAAAGCAAAATCCATCGGATTTTTCTTTTCGCTGTTGACATCAATTCTAGCACCAGCACGCAAATCATCTATATTTTTCTTGGATAATTTTCCGTAGTCTTTTGCTTTTGTGATATCAAAATACACATTGCCATCGACATTATATGCTGCACCTTTGTCTTCCAAAGTTTTTACAAATTTAATCATTTCGTCGATATATTCAGTAGCTTTTGGATGAATAGTGTCATCTTCGTCGAAATTAAGTCCCGATACATTATTCAAGTAAGCTTGAATGTATTTCTTAGTTATTTCTCTAAAATCTATATTTTCGTCTTTTGCTTTATTGATAATTTTGTCGTCGATATCAGTGAAGTTGCTTACAAATTTAACATTATATCCTTTGTAAATAAAATATCTTCTCAAAGTATCAAATACCACAATCGGTCTTGCATTTCCAACGTGAATATAATTATAAACAGTAGGGCCACATACGTATATACCGACATTTTTTTCTTTAATTGGTTTGAATTCTTCCTTTTTTCGTGTCAGTGTATTGTATAACTTCATATCTTCTCCTATCTATTTAAAGCTTTGTTAATCCTATCTAAAACTTCTTGTTTTCCTAAAACTACCATAATAGAATCTAAGTCTGGTCCGTGAACATTTCCAGTAACTACAGCTCTTGTAGTCATCCACAAATCCTTGCCCTTGATTCCAGTTTTCTTTTGAACTTTTTTCATAACTCCTGATGCAAATTCTTTTTCGATTTCATCAACTGATTCGATTTCTTCTTTTAATGCATTCATTAATTCGTCTAATTTTTCGTAGTTTAAGAATTCCTTAGCATCGTCATCCATTTCGTAATCTTTGAACAAGAATTCAACTTTTTCAGTTATTTCTGCCAAGTAATCCAATTCTTCTTTGAATAATGAGGCGATTTCTATTAATTTGTATTCTGGATAATCTTCAGAAATCACACCATCTTCAACCAAGTATGGTTTTAACATTGATGCTAATTTTTCATTTTCTATTTCTTTAATGTAATGTCTGTTAATCCAGTTTAATTTTTCTGTATCGAAAACTCCGCCCGACTTTGAAACTCTGTTGAAATCAAATTTGTGTTTTAATTCTTCCATCGACATAATTTCTTGGTTATCTTCACTTGACCAACCTACTAAAGCTAGGTAATTGTCGATAGCTTCTGGCAAATATCCTTTTTTTCTGAAATCTTTAACTGCAACGTCATCATTTCTCTTGGATAATTTCTTACCTGATTTGTTCAAAACAACTGGTAAGTGAACGAATTCTGGAACATCCCATCCGAAACATTGATACAAATACACGTGTTTTGCTGTTGAAGAAATCCATTCGTCACCACGAACGATGTGAGTAATTCCCATCAAATGATCGTCAACTACAACTGCAAAGTGATAAGTTGGGAATCCGTCAGATTTTATCAAAACTTGATCGTCCATATCATTTGTGTTGAAAGTAATCTTGCCTTTTATCGCATCGTTGAATGTGATCTCTTTGTTTTCAGGAAGTTTCAATCTAATAACATATTCTTCACCGTTTGCAATTCTCTTTTTAGCATCTTCAATGCTAATTCCTCTGCAAAGTCCATCGTATTTTGGCATCAACCCATCTGCTTTTTGTTGTGCTTTTACTTGATCCAATCTTTCTTTTGAACAGAAACAATAATAAGCGTAGCCTTTTTCGATTAATTCATCGATATATTTTTGGTATAATCCTTGTTTTACTCTGTCAGATTGAATGTAAGGACCACATTCTCCAACTTCAGTTACGTTTCCTTCATCATCAAGGACAACTCCTTCATCTGGATCAAGTCCTGCCCATTTCAATTGTTCCAATAAATTTTCGATAGCACCTTCAACATATCTTGTTCTATCAGTGTCTTCAATTCTCAAAAGAAATTTACCGTTATTTCTTTTTGCATACAAATAATTATATAAAGCTGTTCTAAGTCCACCAATGTGTAAAAATCCTGTTGGACTTGGAGCAAATCTTACTCTTACTTCACTCATAATATCCCCCATAAAAAATAAATTTAACTTATTTTATTATATCACAAATCGCCAAATCTCACATTTATTAATATAAATCTGGCAATTATTTCGCCAAATTTTTTACCCAAATTTTCTTTCCAACTAAAATCAATCCCAAAATAACCTTGTATAAATCAATCACAGAAATTATCAAATACATCAACACGACATTTAAATCTGTAAATTTTGCCAATAAAAATGAAAGCGGATACGAAATCAAAACAATTCCCACCGAATCAAAAAGCAAAGTCAAAATAGTTTTACCACCACTTCTGAGTGTAAAATATGACGCATTGTACAAAGCAGAAATCCACAAAAACGCTCCACCAACTCTAAGCATATTCGTCGCCATTAATTTTACATCATTAGTTGTATTGTAAAATTCTGGGAAAAGTGGTGCCAAAATAATCAACACAATTCCAACTACAACTGCTAACATAAATGAGAACACAATTAATTTTCTGTCAGTGTCGACAGCTTCATCAATATTTCCACTTCCCAAAAGTCTTCCGACCATAATAGAAATACAATCTCCCATCGCCAAATTAAACACGATGAAAAGTCCTATAATTGTCTGGGAAATATTATATGCTGCCAAGGCTTCAATTCCTCTTGTAGAATAAGATTGTGTAATCGCAGCAATCCCCAAAGAATACAAAATCTCATTTATAATCAAAGGAATTCCTGCAACAGTTATGTTTTTAAAAAGATGAATATCTATATGAAAATTCTTGAAGAAATTAGAATAAAATGTGAATCTAAACTTATTTTTGTTTGCAAAATAAATAAACAACGATAGTTCCACAAATCTCGAAATAACAGTCGCAATCGCAGCACCTTTGGGTCCTAATGTAGGAAAACCTAAAAGTCCGAAAATCAAAACCAAATTGAACACGAAGTTCACTAACACCGTAATCACACTTGTAATCATAGGAAGTCTTGTCTCTCCATTTACCCTCATTGAAGATGAAATCGACTGTGAAAAAGCAAATGGAATAAATCCTATTGTCATTATTTTTGTATAATCTAGCGCAAATTCCATAGTCGTGGCAATATTTTTTGCAGTATCTGTGTCTGGATTCATAAATAAATATAATAATTTCTCTCCAAAAACCCAGAAAATAAGCACACTAATCACAGAAACAATAAAAGATAACACCACATCAAAATACAAACAGTTTTGCACATTCTTGTAATCTTTTTTCCCTGCAAATTGTGCTGCAAAAATACTCGCCGCTGATACCAGGCCGAAAATCGCCAAGTTAAATACAGTAATCAATTGATTTGCAACAGAAACCCCACTCATTGCAAAAGTTCCAGTCTGTCCAACCATAATATTGTCCAGCATATTTACAAAAGATGTAATAAGTTGCTGAATAATGATAGGAATTGCTAGTACCAACACACCTTTGTAGAAATTTTTGTCCCCGAAAAATTTACTCTTCTTTAATGCTAAATTCAATCTATCCCTCCTTCAAATTTTCTATATAATAATAATTGCAAAGTTTGTTTGTTCCATCAAAATTTTGATACAAATGTTTACTATAAAATTTGAACCCACATTTCTCAATAACTCTTGCACTTATATTATTTTCAACAAAACAACTACAAGAAATATAATCATACTCCAAATCATTTAGCAAATGATTGGTAAAACACGTAACAACCTTCGTCATAATTCCACGATTCCAATAATTTTTGTTCAAACTATATCCGATTTCAACGCCTGTTTTTTCTTCAAATTCTGGTTGTTCAAATAAATAATCGTCCTCGTATATTCCAACGATTCCTATTAGTGTATCTTCCAGAAAAATTCCGTATTCTAATTTTGAATTGATGAATTCTTTTAAAATTTTCTTAGATTGTCTTATAGATTCATGTGGCTTCCATCCAGCAGATGGACCAACTTCTTTTTGAATAGCGTATTCATGAAAATCATCTAAATATTTCATTTCCAACGCTTTTATTTCTATATCTTCACATTTTAAAACAAAATCTTCGTATTTCATTTTTATCTCCAAAATTTTTCAATCTATTTAATAATATATCTTAAAAAAATTTAAGTCAATCGATTTTAAAACAAGATTTCTTCAAACAAAAAAGAGCCCTTTCGGACTCTTAATTAAATGAATTTTCACGAATTATTTTGTTTTAATTCCAAATTTTTCCATATCCTCATCAACTTCTCCAATTGGAGCAATTCCAAAATTTTCTACCAAAACATTGGCTACATTTGGAGATAGGAATGCAGGAAGAGTTGGTCCAAGGTGAATATTTTTAACACCCAAGCTCAAAAGTGCAAGAAGTACAATTACAGCTTTTTGTTCGTACCATGCAATGTTGTAGCTAATTGGCAAATCGTTGATATCATCAAGACCAAAAGCTTTTTGTAAAGCTTGCGCGATGACAACTAATGAATATGAATCATTGCATTGACCTGCATCCAAAACCCTTGGAATACCATTGATATCTCCTAAGTTTAATTTGTTGTATCTGTATTTTGCACAACCTGCAGTTAAAATAATAGTGTCTTCAGGTAATGCTTTTGCGAAATCTTCGTAATAATTTCTTCCTCTTTGTCTTCCATCGCAACCTGCCATTACTACAAATTGTTGAATATCTCCATTTTTAACAGCTTCGACAACTTTGTCTGCCAAAGCCAACACTTGATTGTGCGCAAATCCACCCACGATTTTTCCGTGCTCAATTTCTTTTGGAGATTCGCATTTTTTAGCAAGCTCGATTATTTCTGAGAAATCTTTGTAACCATTTTCATCTGCTGCGATGTGTTTCATTCCTGGATATGCTGCAACACCAGTTGTGAATACTCTGTCTTTGTAAGAATCTTTTGGTGGAATAATGCAGTTAGTAGTCATCAAGATTGGACCGTTAAATGATTCAAATTCTTTGTCTTGTAACCACCAAGCGTTTCCGTAATTTCCTACGAAATTATCGTATTTTTTGAAAGCTGGATAATAATTTGCGGGTAACATTTCGCTGTGAGTGTAAACGTCAACTCCTGTGTTTTGTGTTTGTTCCAAAAGCATTTCCATATCTTTCAAATCGTGACCAGAAATCAAAATTGCAGGATTATTTCTAACTCCGATGTTTACTTCTGAAATTTCTGGATTTCCGTATGCAGATGTATTAGCACTATCCAAAAGTGCCATTGCTGCCGCACCATTTGATCCAGTTTCCAATGTAAGAGCTATCAAATCTTCTACGGATAAACTATCGTCCATTAATTTTGCTAACGTACTTTCCATAAATTCGTCGACATTGTCATCGAATTTTCCCAAAACATTAGCATGTCTATTGTAGGCTGCCATTCCCTTCAATCCGTAAGTAATAAGTTCTCTTAGACTTCTCTTATCGTCATCCAAAGTATTCAACACGCCGATAATTTGTGATTTTAATTTTAATTCGTCATCGTCTTTTTCGTTGTATAAAGCTGCCTTTGACAAATTTTCTTTGTCATCTAAGCCCTCAATTAATTTTTGGTTCAAATCAATAGTTTCTTTTACTTTTTCTAACAAATCTTCGTAGTGGAAGTTTGCATTAGTAATTGTAGTAAACAAATTATTGTTGACAAAAGAATGCAAGTTTTTGATATCTTTGTTTTCTTTTCTCATTCTAGTTAGGATTTCCCCTAATCCTTTTGTAACCCAAACCAACAAATCTTCAATATTTGCTACATCTGATGTTTTACCGCACACGCCTTTTTTAGTACATGCGATGTTTTTTGCAGTTTCTTGACATTGATAGCAAAACATTTCTTGATTTTTTTCGATAGTTTTTTCCATTTTCTTTCCCCCTGATTTTTTATACTTTATGGTTTAATTATAATTAATCAGAAGTCTAGGTTTCTGTAACATAAGTTACATTTGTTTATTACAATAAATTCTCCAATTCTTCTCTGTTTTTAATCTTAATTTCAGATCCATTCAATTCGATAAGACCACTATCTTCCATGCTTAGTAATTCTCTGGATAAAGAAGGCCTTGTCGTAGCCAGAAAATCTGCCATTTGTTGCCTTGTCATGCCAGTGTTTGATATGTTTTCTTTTTCTGTTTGTATTAAAAAAGTTGCGATTTTTTGTCTCAACGAAAAGCTAGACAACATTCTCACCTTGCTATTTAAGAAAAAAGCTTTTTCTGCAAGAATTGTTATAAGATTGGTCATAATTTTATTTTTAATTGGAGTTGAACTTTTAGAAATATCGAAAAATCTCACAGGAATTTCGAGAATTTCACAATCAGTGTTACACATTAACGTAAAATCACTGATTTTATTCAAATACGAATATACCTCTGCCATCACTTCGCCATGATTTTTGAAAATATTGACTACAGTGTTCTTCCCATTAATATCCGTCTTTTCAAGACTGAGCTTTCCGCTTTTCAAAACGTAGATTTTATCGCAAACATCTCCCGGAGAAAAAACGAACGAATTTTTATTGTATTTGTTTATTATCGAATTTGATTCAATAAGAAATTGTTCAAATTCTTCTTCTGTAAAATTTTTAAAAAGTTTTGAATTTATCATTTAATCACCATTATTTTTATACCCAATAATTTTTTTTGTACACTAAAAAACGCACCAGAATTTTCATTCTAATGCGTTTGGTTTTAAGCATATGGTAAATATTTTTTGTCGTCTGAATTGTACTTGGATATTTCAACTGCTGCAATTGGATTAATACCCAATGATTTTATGGCTTCCAATGTATTCTTGATTTCTCCCAATCTTGAATCGCCGTTTTTGTAAAGTACAATTGCATTTTTGATATCTGTTGTCAAATCTGTAAGATCAACCTTTTCTGAAATCGGGCTTACAGCTGTAATTTTCTTGTCAAAATTTGAATTGTAAGCTTTTGCTAAGTTGGCAGTATTTTGATTAAAGCTGAATACTCCAATATTATCAAATTTATCAATTCTTCTATTCAACAAGCTCAAAGCGCTACTTGAATTTTCGTCATAATCATTTGAAAGTACACTAACTGTTTCAATTCCCAATTTGTTTTGCAATTGTTCCTTGCTGAAAATGTTAGGGTCTTTGTAATATGAAGCAAATGCATAAGCTAAACCAATCAACATTCCCAAGAATAATCCAATGGCAGTATCAATTTTATTTACAAGTTGTTTCATTTTTTTCTTAGCATTTGGTGCATCAACCACTTGAATGTTATCTTTTTTCATTGTCTTTTTAGTCAATTCTGTAATAGCTTTCAATGATTCATCCAATACTTTGTTAGTTACATCTTCTCTATCACTTGAATATTCCATTTCAATGATTGATGTAGATGGAACGCTTTTTACTTTCAAATCTTTTTTCAAATCAGAAGAGCTAACTCCGTTTCCAACTTTTTCTGCTACAGTATCTAATACTGCATTTGATTTAAGTAATTGTTCTACATTAGAAACCAATTGTTGATTGATCATTGCATCTACTTTGGAAACAACAGCTCCTTCTTTTTCAAAATCTTCTGGACTTCCCACCATTATTGAAACTTTTGATGAATAAGAGTCCTCTCCCAAAACATTATTAAAAACATTCGCTAATAATGCACATACAAGCATTATTATTATAATGTGTGGCAATTTTCTGATTACTGCTTGCCACGCTTCTTTTAAATTTAATTCTTCCAAGTTTATATCTCCTTAACTTTTTTATCTCTTTTACTCAATAACCACATTAAAAATATGCTCATAATCAATCCGTGATATAGAAGTCCTGTAAGTAAATCTACACTAATAAGATTGAACACAGGCACAATAGTTATCGCTATAGCTACCCATAAAGGCATTTTTTTGTATGAGATTTCGTCCATAATTCCAATTAACCAACCAGTAATTGCAGAATAAATTAACATTCCATAAAAACCAAAGTTAGCGTATCCATTTGCGATAAATCCTGTATTAACCCATGTGTTTGGATGACCGTAATAAATCATCGAAATCAACGCCTGGATTGGATAATTATATGGATACAATTTTCCGCCAAATACCCAAGATTTGTCTGTCAAATACACGAAATCAATATTTTTGAATGCATCATAATATCTGAAATGATTATCTGCAGTTACCATGAAAACACGCCTTACGATTACACTTATAGGTTGCCAATTATCTGTTATTAAATAAAATGCCAAACACAAAAATGTAAGACCAGCTAGTCCCATAGTCATTAAATTTCCAGTGTATTTATTTCCTTTTACGATAGCTATGAAAATTACCAAAACCGGATAAAACAGCATCGATTTGTGTGAAGTAAATCCGAAGAAAAACACTTGGCAAATCAATGTAATTACGGTTCCTAATTTTTTTCTATCCCAAAGGCAGAACACCAACAAAGTTGGGTTGATAATTTTACCATACCAGTTCATAAAATATGCAAACGGACCAGGAAAGATTACTTCCGCGATTTCTCTTCTAGTGTCGTAAACTTTTCTAAAATCGAAATTCAAATATTTAAGTCCGCCTCTCAATATTATCCAAGCAAACATTAATATTCCCACCAGAGCAAAAGCATAAACTATGAAACTTTCGTTGATTTTTTTATCCGAAAAAGATAATCTTAATTTCGGTGAATTGGCGAAAATTTGAATAGTATAAAATGATGCTATTAGCATATACATATATAATCTGGAGAAATCCTTGTAAGGATATATATTTAAACACGGTATGATTATCAAAACATAAAATAGCATCAGATAAAAATCGCTGACTCTCTCTACTTTATGCCTTATCGTATAACACATTATCACAACCAAAGCATATGATTCTATCAGTTTGTAAATATTTAAATTGTTCACAAGTCCCATGTATGAAAACAACGGGCTTATTGCATATGAATAGCTCAAATCCAAAAACAATTTAAACATCAATGATAAAAACACAAAAAATCCTTTTGATTGGAACAATGCTTTTATATCATCAGTCATAAATTCCCCTTTTCATTTTTTTACTCAATTAGTATACCATAATTAAACGCGATATTAAACTAATTTACTTTATTTTTAGGGATTTCTCCGTTTTTAAATTGCATAATATTGTCAAAAGTAAACTCTCCCATTTGAACGCGTGCAAGTTTAGTCGCATTTCCCAAATGAGGTGCCAACAAAATATTCTTGCAATTTCTCAATTCTTCTGAAATTTTTGGTTCAAATTCGTACACATCCAACGCACAACCAGAAATTTCCCCGTCGTTTAATGCATCTATCAAATCTTGTTCGCTAATAACTTTGCCACGAGATGCGTTGATTAAAAAAGCGGTTTTTTTCATTTTTGATAATGCTTTTGCATCTATTAAATGATGTAATTCGTCGCTATAAGCAGTGTGTAAAGTTATAATGTCACTATTTTCTAAAAGAAAATCTAAATCTACTTGCTTTGCCCCTTCAACTTCTTTTTTGCTGCGATTGTAGAAAATAACATCCATGTCAAATGCTTTTGCTTTTCTCATAACTTCAGTTCCAATTCTTCCGAGTCCAATTATTCCCAAAGTCTTTCCTTCCAAAGTTTCTCCCAAACCATACACAGGTTTCCACCCTTCAAAAGAGTCATCATAACAATCAGAATTCATCTTCGTGATATTTCTAAGCAAATCTATAATTAAACCAAAAGTTAATTCTGCAGTTGATTTTGTAGATGCAGATGCGGGCGCATTTGTTACAATTATTCCTTTTTCTTTTGCGTAATTAATATCCACATTATCAAATCCAGCTCCGTAATTTGCGATTATTTTCAAATTATTCGCCGCATCGATAATTTCTGAATCGATTTTTTCGCTCAAAGGACACACCAATGCTTCTGCATCTTTTATTCTAGTTTTCAATTCTTCTTTTGACAAAAATTCCAAGCTATCATTGTAATCTACTTCAAAATTTTCTTTGTATTTTTTTATAATTTCGTCTGGAATTCTATTTGTAATCAAAACTTTCATTACATGTCCTCCAATTTTATTGTCGTCATTTTTCTATTTTCAAACATCGCCAAATATTTTGCATCTACGCTTTTTAATAATTTGAATGCATCATCAAAGTGATATCTGTAATAACTTTCAAAATGAGCATCACTACCAACTGAGAATAATTTGCCTTTCATTTTAATGTATTTTTTAATCGCAAATGTGTAATAGTCCAGGTTATTGTATTGGTATACACTTCTCGTATTAAGCTCCAACGCTTTTTCATCATTAATAAGTTCAGCAAAAACTTTCGTCAAATATTCATCTACAATGTCCATATTTTTTGGATCCAATCTGTTAAGCCTTAAAGCGTAATCAATGTGAGTTAGAACATCAAAATCTTTGAAATTCTTCATTGCTTCTACCATTTTTTCATAATATTTTACAAGAAATTCCCTTTGAGAATAATCTTCTGGTTTCGGATTCATAAAATCTTTGCCATCGTATTGATGAACCGATAGAAGTTGAATATCGTAATATCTACTGCTCACTTTTTTTATAATTTTATCCAAATTTGGGGCAGTGTATCCTATTTCTATTCCTTTTAAAATTTTTTGTGAACTTTTTTCGTTGTGCTCTGCAATTACTTTTACGTATTTATCGTAATCTATATCCACATCCTCAACTCTACCATCGTTATAGGTAAATCCATAATCCAAGTGTTCCGTTGTGACGATGTCACCTTTTACAAGTTTCAAATAATTTTCGAATTTTTCTTTACTATCAAATGAAAATTCTGTGTGACAATGTTGATCTCTATAATACATATTACTCCTTAAATTAATGAAAAGATGCTAAATTTAGCATCTTTACAATTATCCTTCTACTATTTTAATACCGCTTGATGCTCCGATTCTATCTGCACCATTTTCTATCATTGCTAATGCTTCTTCTCTAGAATGAATGCCGCCACTTGCTTTTACCATTGCTTTGTCTGCGACAGTATCTTTCATAAGTTTTACATCTTCTACTTTTGCTCCACCTGTTGAAAAACCTGTAGAAGTCTTCACGAAATCAGCGCCGCATTTTACGGAAATTTCGCAAGCTTTTTTCTTTTCTTCATCAGTTAATAAACAAGTTTCGATGATTACTTTCAAAACTTTTCCTTTTGTAGCATCTCTTACTGCTTGGATATCTTTTTCAACATAATCATAATCTTGTTCTTTTAATTTGCCAATATTAATAACCATGTCGATTTCATCTGCTCCATCTTCGATTGCCGTCTTCGCTTCAAAAGCTTTTGATTTGATGCTCATTGCTCCAAGTGGAAATCCCACAACAGTGCACACCAAAACGCTTGAATTTTCCAAAGATTTTTTAACCAAAGGTGTGTAACAAGAATTTACGCACACGCTTTTAAAATCGTATTTTATTGCTTCATCACAGATTTTTTTGATATCAGCTGATGTTGCATCAGCTTTTAATAAAGTGTGATCGATATATTTATTTAATTCCATATTATTCACCTAATTCCAATGCGATTTCCATCATTTTTGTGAATGATGTTTGTCTTTCTTCAGGAGTAGTTTGCTTGTCTGAATGGAATGAGTCGGAAATTGTCAAAATAGTCAAAGCTCTTGCATTGTTTGCCTTTGCTGTCAAATACAATCCGTAGCTTTCCATTTCAACTGCTAATACGCCCATTTTTTCCCATTTTTTCCATTCTTCAGATTTTTGGTTGTAGAAAATATCTGCTGAGAATACATTTCCAACGTGAACGTCGATGTTTTTTTCTTCTGCAACATTTACTGCCTTTCTCAACAAATCGTAATCGCAAATCGCTGAAAAAGTTCCTTCCAAATCGAATTGGTGAGCAAAATTTGAATCTGAACAACTTCCCATTGCTATTACAACATCATATAAATCCAAATCTTTGCTGTAAGCTCCTGCTGAACCGATTCTGATAAGATTTTCAACTCCGTATTCGTTGATAAGTTCATAAGAATAAATTCCTATAGATGGTATTCCCATTCCAGTTCCCATAACAGAAATTTCTTTACCTTTATATTTTCCAGTATATCCGAACATATTTCTAACTGCGTTGAATTGTTTAACATCTTCCAAGAAATTATCTGCGATAAATTTCGCTCTCAATGGATCTCCTGGCAATAAAACTGTTTTTGCGATATCTCCTTTTTTCGCTTCGATATGTGGTGTTGACATAATAACCTCCTAATAATTTACTATAATCATATTCAAAAATTTTACCAAATCTAATTGACAATCATCCAAGTATTTTTCAATGTAAGCTTCATAATACACGCTAATCCCATCAATATTCACCTCTTTCAATTGTGGTGATTTTGAAATAAATTTTGCGTAGTATTTAGCTTCTGCAATTGTACAACATGGACTTTGTCCCATATACAACAAAATTTTGTGCTTGGATTTTTGATTGCAATACGCTTTTAATTTTTCACTTAATTCTATTTTCATATTCTCTCAAATCAAATAAGAGAGAAATCTTATTTCTCTCTTATTATATCATCAATTTGAACATTTTTGCTATTTTTCAAATCCAGGAACTAACAATCCGTAGTTGCCATCATTTCTCTTATAAACAACATTTACATTGTTTGTTTTTGAATCCAAGAATACGAAGAAATCATGATCGATTAATTCCATTTGCATGATAGCTTCTTCCTTGTCCATTGGTTTGATTCCGAATTCTTTTGTCTTTACTATTGAACCTGTTGGAATTTCTTTTGCGCTATTTTCTTCTACAGCTTCAAATCTTATAGAATTACTTTCTGTAAATCTCTTTTGCAATTTTGTTTTGTGTTTTCTTACTTGTCTTGCTAGTGCATCTTCAACTTTATCGATAGCTGTTTTAATATCTTCGTTGGATTCCTCTGCTCTTAAAACAACTCCTTTATCTAAAATCATAGTGACTTCAACTCTCGCTTTGTCTTTTTCTTTTTTGAATACTACACGAGCTTGTTGTTCGTCATGGAAATATTTATCTAATTTGTGTAATTTAGATTCTGCCATTTGTTTCAAATCATCAGTCAATTTGATATCTTTTGTTACATAATTAAGTTTCATAAAATTCCTCCTGTTTATGAATTAAGAAATAATTTCTTATTTTCTTATTCTATATATACCCAATTTACATTTTTGCAAACGATACTAATCATTAATAAATAATAAAAAACTTCCCCTGCAAATTTTCATTTGCTGTGAGGAAGTTTTCTTCTATTTGATATATTTGTCGATAATGTTGATTACCTCTTCGATTTTTTCGTCTGCATTATCATTTTCGATTGCATGTTTGACGCATGTTCTCAAGTGTCCATTCAAAATATCAATGTTAGCTTTTTTCAATTGACCAATGCAACTTAAAATCTGAGTGGAAATATCTACGCAATACCTGTCCTCTTCAATCATATTTACGATTGCATCGAGTTGTCCACGAACCGTTTTGATTTTCTTGAGAGCTTTTTGTTTGTGTTCTGTCATTATTTCAAAGTAGCCTCAAAACCAATTTCATCGATTGCTTTGATGATATCTGCTTCGTTGAAATCTCCTTCTACTACAGCTTTCTTTTCTTCCAAAATTACATTTACATCTGTAACTCCATCGACAGATTTACAAGCTTTCGTCACTGATTCTACGCAATGATTGCACACCATATCCAATACTTCAAATTCTTTTTTCATTATTTTTCCTCCTTAAAATTTTTAATTCTCAACGAATTTGTAACTACAGTTACCGAACTGAACGCCATTGCAGCACCTGCTATCATTGGATTCAAAAATCCAAATGCAGCAATCGGAATTCCAATAACATTGTAGAAAAACGCCCAGAATAAATTTTGTTTTATCGTTTTTATTACTCTGTGACTTAATCTAATCGCAGTATGAACTTTATTCAAATCTCCATTTATAATTGTGATGTCACTCGCCTCAATCGCAACATCAGTACCAGTTCCTATCGAAAATCCGACATCACTTGCCGCTAACGCTGGTGCATCGTTTATCCCATCTCCAACCATTCCAACTTTTTTGCCTTGATTTTTCAAATCCAACAATTTATCTGATTTGTCTTTTGGCAAACATTCTGCAATAACATGGTCGATGTTTGCTTTTTCTGCGATATGTTTTGCAGTATTTTCGCTGTCACCAGTTATCATATATACATCGATATTATCGTCTTTTAATTTTGCAACGGCTTTTGGTGAAGATTCTTTTATTTTATCTGCAATCAAAATATATCCGTAAAATTTATCATTTTTTCCAACAAGTACAACTGTATTTCCTTGAGATTGATATTTTTGAATATCTACATTGACATCAATATTATTTTCCTTCATCAATTTTTCATTGCCTATGAAATATTCATCATCGTTTATTCTTGCTGAAAGTCCTTTTCCAGTTATTGAATGGAAATCTTCTACCTTATAAAAATCTGAACTATTTTTTTCGTATTCCTTAACTACTGCATCTGCTAGTGGATGTTCCGAGCTTTTTTCAATTGATGAAACAACTTTTAAGAAATCCGCATCTTCTGATTTGTAATCTACAACTTCTGGCTTACCATTTGTTATTGTTCCTGTTTTATCCAAGATAACTGCATCGATTTTGTTTGCAGTTTCCAAAACTTCTGCACTTTTTATTAAAATTCCAAGCTCTGCGCCTTTGCCACTTCCTACCATAATAGCTGTAGGAGTCGCAAGTCCCAATGAACAAGGGCACGCTATTACAAGAACTGAAACTGAATTTAGTAACGCTCTGTCAAATTGTTTTGTCACAAAATAAGTGATGACAAATGTTAAAGCAGCGATTGCAATAACAATGGGTACAAAAACAGATGAAATCTTGTCTGCTAATCTCTGAATTGGCGCTTTGTTGGATTGTGCATCTTCGACTAATTTTACGATTTGACTAAGAACTGTATCTTCGCCAATTTTTTTCGCTTCAAATACAAATGATCCATTTTTATTAATCGTAGAGCCAATACATTCATCTCCAACTTGTTTTTTTACAGGCATCGATTCTCCAGTAATCATTGATTCATCAACTGAAGAACTCCCCTCTACTATTATTCCATCGACGGCAATTTTTTCTCCTGGTTTTACGAGAATTTTATCTCCAACCATTACATCTTCAATATCAGTTTCAATAGTTTGCCCATTTTTTATTACGTTAGCTTTTTTCGCTTGGAGTCCCATTAATTTACTTATAGCATCAGTAGTTCTAGTCTTCGCTCTTTTTTCGAAAAGTTTGCCAAGTAAAATCAATGTAATAACAACAGCTGATGATTCAAAATACAATTGGTCAGATCCTATTAATACGTGATAAATCGAATAGAAATAAGCCGCACTTGTTCCCAAAGCAATGAGAACATCCATGTTAGCTCCTCCACCTCTTAATGATTTGTACGCATTCACATAATATCTTCTTCCAATGTAGAATTGAACAACAGTTGCCAACGCCCATTGAAAATATCCGTTACTTAAAATTGTGTGAACTCCTGCCATATGAAAAAACATCGCTGAAAACAATGGAATTGAAAAAATCGCTGAAATTATAAAATCTCGTTTCAATTTTTCGTATTCAGTTATATTTTTTTCGTTAGCTATTTTATTGTCTGTTTTTATTTCTGCAGAAAATCCTGCTTTTTCAACTAATCTTTTTACATCAGAATTGGTCTTGTATCCTTCATAAAAACTTACTGTAAGTGAGTTTTGCAACAAATTCACGTTAACATCTTTGAAATTATTTTTGTTCAAAACTTTTTCAATTCTAGATGCACATGACTGACAACTCATTCCCTCGATATCAAACTTCGATGTCTTCACAGGAACATCATATCCAGCTTTTTTTATTTTGTCTACGATAGTTTCTATATCGTATCCTTCTTTTAATTTCAAATATGCATATTCTTGAAGCAAGTTCACATTAACTGTGTCGATATATTCGTATTTACTTAAAACTTTTTCTATTCTAGCCGCACATGATTCACAGCTCATGCCTTGTATTTTTAATTTTATTTCTTCCATTTTTTCTCCTTTCTACCCCCCTACCGGTGATATGGTTATTATATAATATTTAAAACTTTTTGTCAAAGATTAAAATTTGGATTATAATTATCGTAATGAAATATGGAGGCAGATTATGGATTGGAAAAATTATGAAAATTTAAGCATGTTATCTGATTTTTACGAATTTACAATGATGAATGGATATTTGGAAAATAATATGGAAAATGAATATGCTTATTTTGATTTGTATTTTAGAAGGATTCCAGACAACGGAGGTTTTGTTATCGTTGCAGGATTAGAAGAAGTAGTAAAATATATTCAAAATTTAAAATTTGACGAAAAAGATATCGAATATTTCAAGAGCAAAAATATGTTCAGCGAAAAATTCTTAGATTATCTTAGAAATTTCAAATTTGAATGCGATGTGTGGGCAATGCCTGAAGGTTCAGTTGCATTTCCTAACGAACCATTAATGATAGTTCGTGGTCCTGCTCCACAAGCGCAATTAATAGAAACTTTTGCACTTTTATCAATCAATCATCAATCATTGATTGCAACTAAAACGAATAGAATAGTTCATGCAGCTGAAGGAAGAGTTGTGATGGAATTTGGTGCAAGACGTGCACAAGGTGTGGATGCTACAGTTCTAGGTGCAAGAGCAGCTTTCATAGGTGGTGCTACTGCTACAAGCAATACTTTGACAGACATCACTTACGATGTACCTGCTTTTGGAACAATGGCTCACTCATGGATTATGATGTTTGATTCAGAATACGAAGCATTCAAAAAATACGCCGAAACATTCCCTAATTCTTGTTCACTTTTAGTGGATACTTACAATGTTTTAAAATCAGGTGTGCCAAATGCAATCAAGGTTTTCGATGAAGTTTTGAAACCTCGTGGAATTAAAAATATGTCAATTAGAATTGACAGTGGAGACCTTGCTTATTTATCAAAACAAGCCCGTAAAATGTTGGATGCTGCAGGATATGAAAATTGCAAAATCATGGCAAGTAATTCATTAGATGAATACACAATTTCTGATTTAATTGAACAAGGAGCAAAACTAGATGGATTTGGAGTTGGCGAAAGATTAATCACTGCAAAATCAGATCCAGTTTTAGGTGGCGTGTACAAATTATGCGCAGTTGAAAAACCTAATGGAGAAATCATTCCAAAAATTAAAATTAGTGAAAATATCGAAAAAATTACAACTCCTGCCTTTAAGACAGTTTACAGAATTTACGACAAAAATAGCGGAAAAGCAGAGGCTGATTTGATAACTCTTCACGATGAAAAAATTGACGAATCAAAAGAATTGGAAATCTTCCACCCTGTTCACACTTGGAAGAGAAAAACATTGACCAACTTCACAACTAAAGAATTGTTGGTTAGAATATTCGACAAGGGAGAATTGGTTTATGATCTTCCAAAATTGGATAAAATAATCGAAAGAAAAAATGAACAAATAAACGAACAGTGGGAAGAAGTAAAAAGATTTGAGCATCCTCATTTATTCCATGTGGATTTGTCACAAAAATTATGGGATATTAAATACAATTTATTAATGCAAAGCAAATAATCAATCTAGCACAACCTTTTAATCAAAGGTTGTGTTTTTTTTTAATAAAAAATCCACATGCTTATCATGTGGATATAATTTTATGATTCGTATTGTACTAAAGTGTTGATGTAATAATTTTTGTTGATATCTCTTCCGCCAAGTTCAGTAAGTTCAATCAAAAATTCCATAGCAGTGATTTCGCCGCCGTTTTTTTCAATTAACTTAGCTACTGCATTCACAGTACCACCTGTTGCCAATAAATCGTCAACGATAGCAACCTTGTCATCTTTTTTAATTGCATCTCTGTGAACTTCTAACTTGTCAGTACCATATTCCAAATCATAAGAATATTCTGAAACTTCACCAGGAAGCTTTCCAGGTTTTCTTACTGGAATAAATCTAACTCCAAGAGCATATGCAACAGCTGATCCAAATAAAAATCCCCTAGCTTCTGGAGCTGCTATTGCGGTAATACCTTTATCTTTTAAATCATCTACCATAAGATCTACTGCGTATTTGTATGCATCTTTGTCGTTTAATAATGTAGTAATATCTTTGAATGAAATTCCTTCTTTTGGAAATCCATCTATAACTCTTATTTTTTCTTTTAAATCCATTTTTATCACCGTTTCTTTTTTACTGTATTATCTACATATATAGTATACCATATTGTGAGATTTGTTTGTTGTTAAATCTTCTTTAGTTTTGCAAATCATTTTAATTTTTATTGAAAAATTTTAGCAAAGTATTATATTTACAACTATATTTTTATATGTTACGATATCATTGGAGAGTGATGTAATGGACAGTTCGAGTACCTCGCAAATAATTGCGTTAGTGTTCTTGGTTGCAATGTCAGCTGTTTTTTCATCTAGTGAAACAGCGATAACATCTGTAAGCAAAATAAAAGTTCGACAATTAGACCAAAAGGATAACAAAAATGCACATTTACTGAAGAAATTGCACGATAATATGCAAGCTACCATATCTACTATTTTAATTGGTAACAACATTGTAAATATCGCTGCGAGTTCTATAGCTACAATTTTATTCACAAATATTTTTCATCAAAACGGAGCTTTGGTATCAACAGTTGTAATGACTGTTTTCGTGTTGATTTTCGGTGAAGTTTTACCAAAAACTATCGCCCAATACAAAAACAAATCTGTAGCGTTGAAATTTTCCAGATTTATATATTTATTAACGATAATTTTCAAACCAATTGTAAAAGTGTTAAATTTACTAACTCGTTTGGTAATAAAAATTTTCATTGGAGATAATGGAGACAGCTCTACATTAACCGAAGAAGAATTAAAAACTTTGGTGGAAGTAAGTGAAGAAGAAGGTGTTCTCAAAGATCAAGAAACTGAAATCATGATTAATGCGTTGGAATTAAAGGAAACTTTAGCCGTTGACATTATGACACCTAGAACCAGCATGGCTTCAGTAGATATTGAAGATGCAGAAAATGATTTGAGAGAAATAATCAAAAATATTACTTATTCAAGAATTCCTGTTTATGAAGATAACATCGACGATATTATAGGCGTTCTTCATATTAAAGAATTGGCTCACAAAATCATCGAGGATAACCACGATTTTAAAATCAGAGACATTCTAAAACCGGCATTTTATGCTTACGAATACATTCCAGTGGTGGATTTGTTCAAACAAATGAGAGCTAAAAATATTTCCATCAGTATCATCATTGATGAATATGGTGGAACAAGTGGACTGGTAACAATGGAAGATATCTTGGAAGAACTTGTCGGAGAAATCGATGATGAATACGACAACGAAAAAGAAGTCACTAAAATTAACGACAACGAATATTTAGTCGATCCTGAAATGAGAATTGATGAAGTAAACGAAAGATTTGACCTCAATCTTCAAAGTGAGAAATTCGATTCAATTGGTGGATTTGTAATTGAACTATTGGACAGAATGCCAAAATCAAAAGACGAAGTTGAATTTGAAAACTTGAAATTCATCGTAGTTAATGTTGATAAGAGAAAAATCACACAACTTATGATAATATTCAAATAATTTGCTCTCACGAGAATTCGTGAGAGTTTTTTTATGGGAAAATTTCTAATTAAAAAAGTAGATTACATTTTTGCTAAAAATATAATCTACTTTATTTTTTTAAATACTTTATTATTTCCCTATTCCCAACGCTTGTTTTGCCAATTCATCAGCCATATCGTTATAAGTGTCGTTGGAGTGACCTTTGACTTTTACGAAATTTATGTCAATGTGAGATTTTATTTCGTCGATAAATTTCTTGTAATTTCTAGTTAAATTATTGTTTGTTTTCCAATCTCCATTAGCCCAGCTTTCAATTCCTTGATAATCATAAAAAATCGTGATTTTGTTCATTTTAAGTTCGACTGCTTTTTTAATTGCAAATACCGACCCACTTACTTCTCCAGATACATTTCTGTGAGTTGAATATTCTGATTGAGGATATTTTTTATTGAATTTGTCGATTTTCCCATTATGAAACAACACGCAACCAAAACTATATTCTCCTGTATCTTTTTTGAACGATCCATCTACATAAGCCACACACTCATTTCCGCTTAAGTTATCAATTGACGCTACTTTTTTATTATCTTCTCCTTCGATAAAATTATCTGCCTCTTCTTTTGTTTTAAAAGATTTGTAAATCGCTCCCTTAAAACCATTTACTTGCTCTTGGCATTCAGCCCAACTATTGTATATACCAGGATTTCTCCCTATTTTAACTGCATAAAATTTACTCATTACATACCCACACGCTCAAAGTTCCAGCTCCCACTTCAAAATCTCCAAATCCATCATCATCGATTACAATTTCATTAGAATTTGTTCCAGTGATTTCCGTATACTTTTTACCTGCATTTTCCTTTCCTACATCCATTCTCAAAGTATTGATGTCACCCGTACTGATTACAACAGCCATTGGATTGTGAAAATCATCTCCGTGTCTAATCCAGCCTATCAAATTTTCACTTTCCATATAATCTGTTTGATCTCCAAAAGCATAGTGTTTTCTGATGTACATCAAGTTATCGATAATATCCTTTTGTCCTTCGATATTATATTCTCCACCTATTTTACAATAATCACCATAAAATACACAAGGATATCCGTCCTTTCTTAAAAGAATCAAGCCGTATGCAATCTTTTTGAACCATGGTTCAACAAATGATTCCAATGATTGGCCAGGTTCGCTATCATGATTATCCACAAATGTAACTGCAATAGTAGGATGTTCTTGAACCAAAGTATTGTCAAAAAATTTTCTCATATCAAACTGATTGCCATTTTTCGATGCAGAATACATATTAAAATGAAGTGCCACATCGAATAAATCCAAATTGTATTTCGTATCATACAAATAATGATTAGTATTGTCCTTATCTTGTAGCCAATATTCACCGAAAAAATAAAAATCGCGATTCACAACATTTTGTATATGTTTTGTAAAATCAATTATGAATTGATCGTCAATGTGTTTGAGCGCATCGTATCTGAAACCGTCAACATTAACATAATTTACAAACCATTCTCCCCATCTAAAAAGTTCATCTCGTACATCAGGATTTTTGTGGTCTATATCTGCGAACATTAGATAATCGAAATTTCCTTTTTCATTGGAAACGCTATCGCTAAATCCTTTATTCTCTCCAGCGATTTCAAAAATAGCTTTCTTATTTTGTTTATTATCAAAATCAACTCCATTGAAATGTTGAAAATGCCACACAAAATCAGAGTATTTTCCATTTCTACCTTTGAAATCAAACCCAGTCCATCCCTCAATATCATAGGCATCACTAATTCTTTTCGTCCTGTCGTTAGGATCTACTTCGTATGCCTTGAAAGTTTCCGAGAAATCAGCTCCAGCTTTGTGATTAAGAATTACATCTGCATAAACTTTTATATCATTTTCGTGCAAAACTTCAATTAATTTTTTTAATTCTTCTACAGTCCCGTATTTTGTACGCACAGATCCTTTCTGATCAAATTCTCCCAAATCGTACAAATCATACACTCCGTAGCCAACATCATTAGTTCCCGTTGCTTTAAACATCGGTGCAAGCCACAATGCATCAATACCTTTTTCCTTTAAATTCTTTGCTTCTTTTGCCAAATTTTTATAATAATTTCCGTCATCAGGCAAGTACCATTCAAAAGCTTGCATCATTATTTCGTTTCCCATTTGTTCCTCCTATTAATTGTAACAAATTGCTTTATATTGTATAATCTAATAAGATTATAACATTAAAATGTTAAGAATAAGGAGAATAAATGCAATATTTAGTCGGTAGAAATCCTGTTATGGAAGCTTTGGAAATGGATATGGGAGTAACCAATCTATACATACAAAAAGGCGAATTAAAAGGATTTATTAAAAAAATAGAAAAAAAAGCTTACGATATGGGAATAAAAGTCGAATACGTCGATAAAAAATACATCGAAAAATTCGCAGAGAATACTGCTCATCAAGGTGTTATGGCAAAAATGCCAAGTTTCGGTTATTCAAATGTAGATGAAATGATTATTTACGCCAAAAAAAGAAATGAAGATCCGTTTTTGATAATTTTGGACGAAATAACAGATCCTCACAATTTGGGATCTATCATCAGAACTGCAGAAGTTGCTGGATGCCACGGAGTGATAATTCCAAAACATCGTGCATGTGAAGTCAATGCTACTGCAATCAAAACAAGCGCAGGAGCTGTTTTCAATATCAAAATCGCTAGAGTTACAAATATAACCACGACAATTAATTATTTAAAAGAACATAACATATGGATTTACGGAGCTTGTGGAGAAGCTTCAAAAACTCATACACAAGCTAACTTGAAAGGACCTATCGGTCTTGTAATCGGAAATGAAGGCAAAGGAATTTCAAGATTAGTCAGAGAAAACTGCGATCAGTTAATTAAAATCCCTATGTACGGAAAAACAGAATCACTCAACGCATCAAATGCTGCGAGCATTCTAATTTACGAAATCATACGCCAAAGGTATGAAAAATAAACAGATTTATCTTTATGTCGATGGTTATAATATAATTAACGCTTGGCCGAATCTGTACAAATTATCAAATGATGTGGACTTGGATAGTGCTCGTGAAGAATTGATTGATATAATGAAAGAATATCAAAATTTAAGCGGCGAACAAGTTTATGTAGTGTTTGATGCTTATCTTGTAAAAGGTGGAATGAGTATTGAAGAAAAACGCGATAATTTGACAGTTGTTTACACAAAAGAACACGAATCTGCTGACAGATACATTGAAAGAAAAGTCAACGATATGAAAAAACACGACAAAATGTATGTCGCAAGCAACGATGGAATGATTCAAAGAATTATTTTATCCCGTGGAGGAATCAGAATTAGTGCCAATGAACTTTGGAAAAATTATCTTACATTGAAAGAAAACCTCAGAAGATCTAAGCTTAAAAGAAGAAAACAATCTAGCGAAAACATTGTTACAATAGATAATGAAGTATATGAACAATTAGAAAAACTTCAAGATGAATTAAAAAAACAAAACTAGGTCACATGGCCTAGTTTTATTTTTTAACATAAGGAGATACCCATTTAAAATGGATAAAATGAAAACGTTATTAACTGTTTTTATTATATCACCTTGAATTTTATTTGTCAAAATTTTAAAATCATAATTTCGACATTTATTTTTGTTTATCTTCTTCTATTAAATTTTTGATTGCTTCTATTGCAACTTTAATGGCTACATCAGTGTCGTGGCACACAGGATTATCCAAGTGTTTCTTCTCACGTTCTTGATTTGCTACAACCAAAAAACAAGATCCACATCTAACATGAAGATAACTTGCAACTACAAAAAGTGCTGCAGATTCCATCTCGCTTGCCAATGTTCCAAGCCTTTTCCAAGCTTCCCATTTGTTTAACAAATCGTAAGACACAGGCATTTTTTCTGGTTCATGTTGACCGTAGAAGCTGTCTTTACATTGAACAACTCCAACGTGATAATTATGTCCCAAATTTTTCGAAGCTTTTACCAAAGAATTTGTCACATCTAAATTTGCGACTGCTGGAAATTCTATCGGAGCGTATTCCTTCGTAG
This sequence comes from Finegoldia sp. P1-F-LS, assembly GCF_052932205.1. NCBI lineage: Bacteria > Bacillati > Bacillota > Tissierellia > Tissierellales > Peptoniphilaceae > Finegoldia > Finegoldia sp. P1-F-LS. The sequence goes on from NZ_JBRFJH010000003.1 coordinate 37,777, forward strand.
TCCCTTCAGCTCTTATCGCAGAATTTGCTATAACTACATCAGAACTTTTGACATCTTCTTGAATTCCACCACAAGTTCCAACTCTTATAAAAGTATCTGCACCTGCTTTGACAAGTTCTTCCATCGCAATTGCTGCAGAAGGACCTCCGATTCCAGTGCTTGTTACGGATACTTTTTCTCCATTTAAAGTTCCAGTGTAAGTTACATATTCTCTGTGATCTGCTACTAATTTTGCGTCATCAAAATATTTTGCAATTTTTTCGCATCTTTTTGGATCTCCAGGTAGTATAACATACTTACCCACATCTCCACTTTTAATATTCAAATGATATTGAACGCCTTCCTCTGCGTATTTCATAAAATCACCTCATTTTTATCTATATTATTAGTATATACTAATTTTAGATAAATATCATTATTCAGCGTTGATTTTGACGTAATTTGTGCGATAAATTAATTTTTTGAAGAAAATTCCTACAATTGTATTTAAAATTGAAGTTGGCAAACATACTGCAACAAACATTGAAGTTAGTAGATTTGAAAAGTTTTCTGTACCCATTCCCATAGGAATTGCAAGTGATAAGAAAACAAATCCACTTATCAAAGTTCCAATCGCAAATATCAAATTAGATTTTCTGTTGTTTTTTCCCATTAATTTGAACAAATAAAATGCGATAATTCCAGAAACTAATTTGTCTATTATATTTGGAAGTTGTCCCATAGGAAAACTTGTTGTAAATGCTGCAAGCCCTCCAGCAAACAAACTCAACACAAAAGCTTCCTTAACATCATCCATGAATAATATTCCAAGAAACATCATTACTAGTAAAAAATCTGGTTTAACTCCCATAAACAACGCAGGCGTAACGTAATGAAGCAATAATCCTACACTTAAAAATATAGAACTTACTGTTATTTTTTTTGAATCCATAATATCTTCCTTTCTTTTTCTTAATATATTTTTCTTGCAAATTCATTTCAGAAGTTCATTTCATTACACTCACCTGCCTTTATAATAAAAAAACACCTGTTCCTCAAAAGGAACAAGTGTCAAAACTCGCGTTACCATCCTAATTTATGTACAAAAATGTACACATCTCTTTCAGATACTTCCATATCCTATCCCTGTAAAGTGAGAATCACTTTTTGAACTACTAGCTTTCATTCAAAAATCAGATAACCCCATTCATATAAACTTCCCTTAGAAATTCACACCAACCATTTCCTCTCTTGAAGTTTCATTTATACTACTATCTTATCTATTGAATTTAATATTTTTAAATATTTTCTAATATTATATCACAATTAAAATAATTTGCAAGTTATAAAACAGTTTTAAAATTGACATTTACTAAATTTTTTATGGAATTATAAATTAAAGTTCTATTCAAAACTTCATCCAAAAACTCTTGTAGTTCTTCTCCTTCATAAAATGAGAAGAAATAAATGTCGATGTCAATTTTATTGATAATACTCTTATCTTCAAAACCAATAACATTCAACAAATACATTGGATTATCGATATCTAAATTCACCTTAGCTTCGATATCTTGTAATATAGTATTTCTTTTCTTCGCAACCCTCATCATTGTTAAAATCAATTCTGAAACGATGGAGCTTACGAAGAAATCAATTGATGTGAATTCTTCTTTTTCTGAATCAAATGAAATAGATGAGTCCACTGGAATACATGATTTTTCGTTGTAAACTTTAACCAAATCATCGGATACAATAGCTCTGAAACTCTTTTGGAATGAATTTATATCATCATTCATATTCTTTCCTCAATTTATTTCTAGCATCAATCATTGATTGTAATTTTTCTCTTATGTGGTCGTATTCATTTACTGGTCTGTTGGAGAATGTTGCAAACCCACAGTCTGGATTTAGCCACAATTTATCTTTGTCTATAAATGTGAGAGCTTCCTTGGCTCTTTTGTAGATTCCATCTGTGTCTTCTTTGTCATCCAATCTAGGATTTAACACTCCAAGTCCCAAAATCATTTTGTTGTTGATTCTTTCATCAGCTAGTAATGCTTTTAATTCTCCAGCTCTTGGAGTTGAAAATTCTAATGCCAACAAATCTGCATTGATATCTGCAAATAAATCCAAAAGCGGAGTATAAGGTCCTGTCAATAAGATGCTTTCATTCTTACTCCAGTTACCACGACACACGTGAAGTGAACAGATAGATTTGTCCCTATCGACACTATCCATTACGCTTTTTATCAAATGAGTGGCAAATTTCAATTCTTCAGTTGGATCTTTTCTAGTAGACAATGATGCACACATGAACGTTCTAGGTCTTCCCTCAGTGAACACAATTTCTGTAAGAACTGGTTCGTCGAATTGGATTACATCTACTCCGATTTCTTGAAGATTTTTGATTTCTTTCTTGTAAATGTCTATTACATCTTCACCCAAAGCTTCCTTACTATCGTAGTATTTTGAGCTTACATTTGCAAGCCACATACTTCTTGTAACCAAGTAAGGGCCTGGCATTGTAATCTTAACAGGCTTATCAGTCAAAGATTTCAAAAGCTTTAATTCTTTTGATACAATGTCTCCTTTGTATTCCAATTTTCCAGTGCAAATAGCATTTTTAATTGATGTAGCTGGAACATCCAATGTCGTCAAAATATTTTCGAATTCTCTTTTATCATCGACATAATCTAGCATTTCTGCCATGCTCATTTGAGTTACGCCGCCAAGCTTTTCAGAGATAAAAGAAACATAATTGTCTCTTTCAATTTCTCCACTTGTAATTACATCAATGTCCAAATCTTCTTGTAATTGTACAACTTCTTTGGTCTTATCGTATACCATTTGTTCGTAGTCAGAAAGGCTAATCATATTAGCCTTTAACATCCTACGAGCTTTCAATATTTCATTTCCTCTTGGCATAGATCCTATCAAAGAGGTCTTGAATAATTTATTGTTCACTATTGTATTCCTTTATGAAATTTCCTAAATATTCATTAGCTTCTGTAATTTGTTTGAAACCATCTCTTCTTCCAGGAACCCATTGTTTCAAACCTTCAAGATCCATGATTTCTTTATCTCTTTCGTTATTGTAATCCATCTTGAACATAATATCATCAAATGCTTTAATGTCTTCATCAGAAGTTTCTGGAGTAAATGTGAATACACAGTGATCAAAATAATCAGTCTTAGCTAATACTTCAACTTCGTTTTTGTCAATTGTACCATCGCTAATCCATGCATCATAGTTTAAATCTAAGCAGAATGTTGCATCAACTTCACCATTTACCATAGCCATCATGCTGTCTTTTTCTCCACCAACGTGGTCTCCATGTAAACCAACACCGATATCAAATCTCTTGTCAGTGTAGTCTTTTCCAAATTCCAAACCATTGTTGTGTAAGAAGTTAATAGGAATAAGTCTTGCTTGTGGAGAATCAATAGCTCCAAATCCTATTGTCTTGCCTTTTAAATCAGAAATATTTTCGAATTTTCCTTTTTTAACTACAAGATAAGTTTTTCTATCTCTATCTGTATCTCTCATACATCCGATTTTTTCTTTTCCTTCAGATCTCAAGTGAGCATCTAATTGTGCTAATGGAGAGTTCCAAGCTGCATCGATTTCGCCATTCATTAAAGCATCTACTTGTAATTTGTAGTCTTTGAAGAATACTGCTTCGATTTCAGCGCCATTTTCTTCGTAGAATTTTGTAATTAAATCCCATATAACTGTTACTCTTGGAGCGTAAATAACCGCACCTACTTTTAATTTTTTCATTTAATTCCTCCTAAAAATATCTACTAATATATTTTATAAAATTTTTCTAGAAAATCCAAATAAAAATCGGAACTTACAAACAGTTAGAATATTTGTTTGTAAGCAAAAACTTTACTGTTCATAAATTCCGATAAATTTACAATATTATAAAAGTGGTTGACCTGTGATAGCTTTTCCTAACCAAACATTAAGAACGTCTAGTGATGGAGCCATAATTTGTCCAGCGTAAGCATCTCTCATTAATCTTTGGATTTCAGATGCACAGTTGTAAGTCTTTCCGCCGCCAACTCTCATTGCAAGTGTTGAAGATTCAATTGCATTTTCGATAGCACAAACTCTTGCTGCGATAATCTTGCATACTGCATCAGCTTCACCATCAACTAATGATCTTGCTGCTAATTCTGTAAGAGCTTTTGCACTCATTCCGTTAGCGTAAATCTTAGCTAAGTGAACTTGTACTGTTTCAATATTAGCTAAACATTGTCCTGATGGATATTTTCTCTTTAATGCATAGTCATTTGTAATTTTTGATAATCTTAAGTTTAATCCAGTGTATACACTTGCTAAACCTAGGATGAAATATGGAGCTACTACGTTGAATACTTGGTCCACACCTGAACCTTCTTCACCGATTCTGTTAACTTCGTCTAATTTAACATCTGTCATAGTCATTGGACATGAAACATTACCTTTCATTCCAATACCTTTCCAATGACTCATCTTGAATTCTAATCCTTCAGCTTCTAATGGAATTAACCAGTTGTTGATGTCTCCTTCTTTTTCTGTTGATGGAGTCAAAATTAAATAATAGCTTGCATGAGTTGCACTTGTAACCATTGATTTTGTTCCGTTGAATACGAATTTTCCACCATCTTTAGTAACTTTGATTTCTGGAATATAGAAGTGAGTACCAGTTCCAAATTCAGAATATGCTAAAGCCATGAATTTGTTGTTTTCAACTATGTCTTTTACAACTTTTTTCTTTAATTCTTCGTTGCCATTAGTAAGTACTGTCATTAATGCTACGTTGTGCATCATGTAACAAAGGCCAGCAGTTGGGTTGCTTTCAGCAAATGCCAAAACAGCTTGTTGATGTTCAACAGCAGTTTTTCCTAAACCACCCATTTCTTCTGGAATAAGTAATTTGAAATAGCCAGCTTTTCCCATTTCTTCAAATGATTCTACAGGAAATCTACCTTCTTCATCTGATCTCTTTGCATATGGTTCAACATGTTCCAATGCAAATTTTCTTGATTCTTCGTAAAAATTCATAAAACCCTCCTAAAGTTTATATAGTTCATATTTATATTATCACTTATTCTGTAAGAAAACTACACAAATTGTTAAATTTTGCCCATTTATTTAAACTTTCTATAAATCCTACGATTTTCGTTCGATTTTTAAAAATTTAGAAAAATTATTAATTTTTTTAGTCCTTTTTTCATCGAAAATTCAACGTTTTTAATTTTTAAATTATTTATAGGAAATTTCTATAAATGATTATTTGAATTATTAAATTTTTGCAATAAAAAACACTGCAAGATTTTCTCACAGTGTTTTTGTTCTATTATCTATTTGTAGAATTTGGATTTACGACGTCTTTTTTCTTTGCGCCTTCTTCTTCCTTAGCTTTTTCTACAGATTCAACTTTTTTACCTTCTTTTTCAAGGTTTTCTTCTTTTTCTGCAGATTCTGTATTTTCTACTGAGTTAGAATAATCCATTTCTGCCATTCTCTTGTAAGTGTTGTATCTTTCCTTAGCATCTCTTTCAGCTTCTTGGAATAATTCTTCAGCTTGTTCAGGGAATGATTTTTGTAATGACAAGTATCTTACTTCTCCTCTGATGAAGTCTTGGAATGATCCAGTTGGTTCTTTAGAGTCTAATTGGAATGGATTCTTTCCTTCTTCTGCAAGAGTTGGATCGAATCTGTATAAGTGCCAGTAACCAGCTTCTACAGCTAATTTTTCTTGACGTTGGCTCTTACCCATACCAGCTTTAATACCGTGGTTGATACATGGTGAGTAAGCGATGATTAATGATGGTCCATTATATTCTTCAGCTTCTCTTATAGCTTTTAATGTTTGATTTTGGTTTGCACCCATAGCGATTTGTGCTACGTATACGTATCCGTAAGTTGATGCCATTAAACCTAAATCTTTCTTTCTAACTTTTTTACCACTTGCAGCAAATTGTGCTACAGCAGCTGTTGGAGTTGACTTAGAAGCTTGTCCACCAGTGTTTGAGTAAACTTCTGTATCGAATACCATAACGTTGATGTTTTCACCTGATGCTAATACGTGATCCAATCCGCCGTATCCGATATCGTAAGCCCAACCGTCTCCACCGAAGATCCATACAGATTTCTTAATTAAGAAGTCTCTGTCTGTTCTTATATATTTCAATAATTCTTCAGCTTCTTCGTTGTTTGTATTGTCATCTAAGTGTTGTAAGATTTCTGCTGCACATGCTTTTGATGTAGCTACATCGTCCATGTTTTCAATAAATTTCTTGAATGGTGCATTCAATGGACTTTCAATGTTCAAGTCTAAGAATGCTTGCATTTTTTCTTTTAATTGTAATCTAATCTTCTTGATAGCTAAGTGCATACCATATCCGTATTCAGCGTTGTCTTCGAATAATGAGTTAGCCCAAGCTGGTCCTTTACCTTCAGCGTTTGTGCAGTAAGGAGTTGAAGGAGCACTTGCACCCCAGATTGATGAACAACCTGTAGCGTTAGCTATAAGCATTCTATCTCCATATAATTGAGTGATTAATTTAGCGTATGGAGTTTCTCCACAACCAGCACAAGCTCCAGAGAATTCAAATAATGGTTGTTGGAATTGTGAGCCTTTAACTGTTTTTTCTGCTGGCATTAAGTCTTCTTTGTATCCAACTTTTTCTACAGCATAAGTCCAGTTGTCTTTTTGTGCAATATGTTGTTCTTCGAAAGGTTTCATTATTAATGCTTTTTCTTTTGCTGGACATACATCAGCACAGTTACCGCAACCTGTACAGTCTGCTGGTGAAACTTGGATTCTGAATGTTAAATCTTCAAATCCTTTACCAACTGCTTTTTTGCTTTCGAATGTTTCAGGAGCATTCTTTCTATCTTCTTCGTTTAATAAGAATGGTCTGATAACTGCGTGTGGACATACATAAGCACATTGGTTACATTGAATACATTTATCCATTTGCCATTCTGGAACGTTAAGAGCGATACATCTCTTTTCGTAAGCTGAAGTTCCCATTGGGAATTCACCATTTGCTCTGTCTTTGAATGCAGATACTGGTAAATCATTACCTTGTTGTGCGTTCATTACACTTGCAACTTCTTTTACGAATTCTGGAAGGTTAGCGTCTTTTTCAACGTCTTCTTCAGCATTTTTCCATTCAGCTGGAACTTTGATTTCTACAAGTTGATCGATACCTTGATCTACTGCAGCGTAGTTCATGTTTACAATATCTTCACCTTTTCTTCCGTAGTTATGAACTATAGATTCTTTTAATTTCTTAATAGCTTCATCTATAGGTAATACTTTAGATAATTTGAAGAATGCAGCTTGCATAATCATGTTAGTTCTTCCGCCCAATCCTACTTCTGCTGCAATTTTAGAAGCGTTGATTGTGTAGAATTTAATGTCGTTTTCAGCGATATATTTCTTTAATTTACCTGGAAGGTGAGTGTCTAATTCTTTTTCATCCCAGATACAGTTTAATAAGAATGTACCACCTTTTCTTAAACCTCTTAATAAATCATATTGATATACATAAGCTTGTTTTGAACAAGAAATGAAGTCTGATTCATCTAATAGGTAAGTTGAGTGGATTGGATTGTTACCAAATCTTAAGTGAGACATTGTAACCCCACCAGATTTTTTAGAGTCATAATCGAAGTAACCTTGAGCGTACATGTCAGTACCATCACCAATAATCTTGATTGCTGATTTGTTAGCACCTACTGTACCATCAGAACCGAATCCCCAGAATTTACATCTGATAGTTCCTTCAGGTGAAGTGTTGATAACATCTTTTACTTCTAATGATCTATGAGTAACATCATCTACTATACCGATAGTAAATTGTGTTCTTGGTTGATCTTGTTTTAAGTTTTCGTAAACTGTGTTGATGTGAGTTGGAGTTGTGTCTTTTGAACCTAAACCGTAGATACCACCAACGATAACTGGTTTATTTTCATGATCGTAGAAACAATCTCTAACATCAAGATATAGAGGTTCTCCTAATGAACCTTTTTCTTTAGTTCTATCTAAAACTGCGATCTTCTTAACTGTTTTTGGAATAGCATTTAAGAAATGTTCTTTAGAGAATGGTCTGTATAAGTGAACTTTTAATACTCCGACTTTTTCTCCCTTAGAAACTAAATAATCAACAGTTTCTTCGATTGTTTCAGTTACTGAACCCATAGCTACTATAATATTTTCAGCATCTTCTGCACCATAGTAGTTGAATAATCCGTAGTTTCTGCCTGTAATCTTGTTAATTTCATTGATATATTCTTCAGTAATACCAACGATATCTTCATAGTATGTATTAGATGCTTCCATACCTTGGAAATAAACGTCAGGATTTTCAGCTGTACCCATTGTCTTAGGGTTTTCTGGATTTAATGCATTTCTTCTGAATTCATCAATAGCTTTCCAATCAACGATTTTTGCCAAATCTTCATAGTCCATAACTTCGATTTTTTGGATTTCGTGACTAGTTCTGAAACCGTCGAAGAAGTGTAAGAATGGTACTTTTCCTTTAATAGCAGAAAGATGTGCTACTGCTGCTAAGTCCATAACTTCTTGAACAGAACCTGAACACAACAATGCAAAACCTGTTTGTCTTGCTGCCATAACGTCTTGGTGGTCACCGAAAATGCTAAGTGCATGTGATGCTAAAGCTCTTGCTGATACGTGGAATACACCAGGTAAGTTTTCTCCGGCAATCTTGTACATATTTGGTACCATCAACAATAAACCTTGTGATGCTGTAAATGTAGATGCCAAAGCCCCTGCAACTAAAGCCCCGTGTACTGAACCAGCTGCTCCACCTTCTGATTGTAATTCAGTTACTTGTACTGTTTCACCGAATAAATTCTTACGTCCATCTGCTGCCCAAACATCAATTGCTTCCGGCATTGGTGATGATGGAGTAATTGGATAAATAGTTGCCACATCTGAAAATGCATACGCTACGTGAGCTGCGGCTGTATTTCCATCCATGGTTTTCATGTGTTTTGCCATTTATTTAACCCCCTATATATAAATAAATAAATTGTATAAATTAAAACGGATAAAACCGCTCCAACAGTTATTATAACTCAATAATTTTTTCAATGCAAGAATAACAAACTTCATGAAAAAAAATTTAATACAAAATTATTTTTTGTTATTTTTTAACTGTTTTCTATGTTCTTCAGTATCTTTTTTCATATTGGCAATTAACTTATTATTTAACTCTTGTGCAGCGTTATAGCCCAAAAGTTTTTGTCTTTGATTTCTGACTGCAACCTCTACAATCATAGCGATATTTCTTCCTGGTTTAACTGGAACTTCAAGATACGGAAGTTCAACCCCCAAAAGTTCAGTAGTGTGATCGTCTAGTCCAATCCTGTCGTATTCTTTGTCGTCTTGCCATTTTTCAAGTCTGATAACCAAATCTATAAATGTAGTCAATCTTACAGAACCTGTGCCGTATAATCTTTGAATATCTAAAATTCCAAGACCTCTTACTTCCAAATAGTGTCTAATGTTAAGAGGAGCTTGTGCCAACAAACCTTTTTCGATTTTTCTGATTTCAACAACATCATCAGCTATAAGTCTGTGGCCTCTTGTAACCAAATCTAAAGCTGTTTCGCTTTTGCCTACAGAACTATCTCCCATCAACAAAACGCCCATACCAAATACATCCAATAAAGAAGCATGAATAGTGTCTTCTTCACTTAAGAAATATTCCAGTACTTCATCCAAAGCTGATATTAACCTTGTTGTAGTTCTGTCTGAAATCAACAATGTTTTGTCGTATTCATCAGCTAGTTTTCTAACTTCTTCAGGAATTTGAGCATAATGAGAAAACACAATACAAGGAATATCATATTCCATCATTGCTCTTACTCTTTCAATTCTTAGCTCCATATCCATCGCTTTATAATAAGCAAGTTCTGCCTTACCGAACAGTTGAATTCTTCTGTAAGGAAATTCTTCCAAAAAACCAGATAATTGCAAACCTGGTCTGTTAATCTCAGAGTTATTAATTTCAATTGTTTCGTAATCAGAGCTTGTTCTTACAACATGCAGGTCCAATTTTTTTACGACCGCACTTAATTTTACAGTTTTCATAAGTTTCCCTCCTTATTATATTTTATATTCTAATCTATTTATACGCAAATTATTGAAGAGATAATTTTATTAAAATGTGATTCGAATATTACATTTTTGTAATATTTAACGTTTTTCTAGCCTAATTTGTTACAAAAAAGTTACAACAGGTTACAAATGTGTTACAATATATTATATTAAATTTGCAGATTAAATATTTTAATCGTAAACTCAGGAGGAAAAATGAACAATCTTAAAAAACCATTGTTAGTGATGGGATTAATGTTTACCTTTTCTGCTTTAAATGCAACTTCTTCATTTGCTGATGTTGACAATACAAAGCTTGTGGAAGAAGTAAAACATGACGCTTTAAATCACACTACAAATTTGCAAACTATAATTAAAGATCAAGAAAATGTGAATGCAGAGGATTCCATCAAATCCAATGGTGCACAAAATACTGAAGAAAATAATGAAAAAGGAAATAAAAACGAAACTACAAAAGAAGATTTAACTGAGGGCTTTGAAGATTCAAAAGAACTTTTGAAAAAACCTGCTGAAGTAAAAGCAGCGAAAAAAGCTGATGTTAAGAAAATAACTTCATCAAGCAAGTTTGAAACAGCTACTAATATAAGAGATGAATATTTTTCAGAATCAAATACAGTTATTTTGACAAATAGCTCTACATTTGTAGATTCATTATCTGCTGTTTCATTGTCAAGAGGTAACACTCCAATACTATTTACAAAATCAAACTCATTAGATAGTACGACATTAAAAAACTTAAAATCTAACAAGCCTAGAAAAGTTTACATCTTAGGTGGAGAAAAGTCTATAAATAGTTCGGTAGTTAATCAACTAAAGAATTTGGGAATAATAGTTGAAAGAATTTCTGGACACGATAGATATGAAGTTAATGCAAAAGTTGCTGAAAAAACACATAATCCAAATACAAAACAAAAAACAAATATACTTATAACATCGGGTGAAAAACATAGCGATGCAATCAATTCTGCAACATTAGCACAAAACAAGAAAGCACCTATACTTTTCGTAACTAAGAATGAAGTTACATCCCCTATCAAAAATTATTTGTATTCATTGAAGAAAAACAATGCAATCGGAAGTATTACAATTGTAGGTGGAGAAAACTCAGTTTCAAAAAAAGTAGAAGCATTTTTAAGATCATTAAGCAATAATGTTGATAGAATTGCTGGATCTGACAGATATTCTACGAATGTAAAAGTTGCAAAACAAGTTAACCCTAATGCAAAACGTGCAATCGTAGTTGAAGGTAATGGTTACAACGATGCATTATTAATGTCACCAGTTGCAGCGAAATTAAACGCATCATTAATATTAACAAAACCAAATGATGTTACAAGAACGAGTGACTATGCTTCAGTTGATAAACATTCATCTATGGAATCATTCTTCAAAAACAACAAATCCCTAGACCAAGTTATTGTTTGCGAAGGAAATCACTCAATTTCTGATTTCGTATCATCATCAATAGCTGATTTGTTACAAGGAAGAAGTCTAAAAACTGCACCTAAAGCAGATGCATTGTACAAACAAGAAAAAGCTGAACTTAGAAAAAGCAATACTCAAAATACTAAAGCTACTAAAAAAGTTGAAAAACCAGTAGATTCTTTACAAGCTCAACTTGCAAAAGCAAAAAGAGTGTTCACAGTAAGATCAACTGCCTACACTTCTGATCCTAGAGAAAATGGTGGATGGAATGTAACAGCAATCGGAACTAAAATTAGACGCGGTGTTATCGCGGTAGATCCAAGAGTTATTCCTTTGAGAACAAGAGTTTATGTAGAAGGCTATGGATTTGCTACAGCAGAAGACACTGGTGGAGCTATTAAAGGAAATAAAATTGATGTAGTTATGGATACAAACGCTCAATCTCGAAACTGGGGAGTTAGAAACGTCAAAATCTACATCTTATAATAGAAATTCTTAAGCACTGATATTGATCAGTGCTTTTTATTTGCTCTTTTTTGATAATAAATCTAATAATCCCAACAATAATCTACGAAATATCTTTAAAACTATAATTTGTTACATTTTTTTAATAATTTGAGTTTTTTGCGGTAGTTTTTGGTAAATTTTATAAAAGTTACAAATTGGTTACAAATTATTCCCTATTTTATGCGATGTTTATTTTTCAATTGATTCACAAATTTTCAGATTTGTAAATAGTTTTGGGCAAATTTTACATAGTTTCTCAAATATTGAGCAAATTAAGCTAATAAATGTCAAATTTGTTTGAAAGTTATGAAAAATTCTTGTAAACTATTAGAGTAATTTAAATAAGTTACAAATCGGTTACAAATTTAATGAGCAATTAAAATTTGTTCATTGAATTATATTAGGAGGATACATGAATAATTTTAAGAAGCCACTTCTTGTTATGACTTTGGCTGTATCATTATCTTTGGGAGCAAATGTTTCATTTGCAGATAATGAAAATAACAAGTCAGAAACAAACGTTAAAGCTATATTAGATAATTCAAGTAAAACTGAAACAACTAAAATACAAGTAAAGCTAGATGAAAATAATAAAGTAATATCTAATAAAAATCAAAATAATAAAGAAGAGAAAAAAGAAGCTGAAGTCAAATCACAAAAAAGCGCCAAGACAGAAAGAATTGACGCACAAAACAGATTTGAAACAGCTAAGAAAATCAAAGAAAAAGAATTCAAAAATGCAGATACTGCAGTAATTGTAAATTCAAATGAATTTTCTGATTCAATCAGTGCAACGAATATTTCAAATGGTAAATCACCTATTCTTTACACTGATTCAAACAAACTAGACAACTTAACAAAAGAAGCCTTGAACGGCATCAAAAAAGTCTACATAACTGGTGGCGAAAAAACTATTAGTTCGAAAGTAGTTAAAGAATTAAATGGTTTGGGAATTGAAGTCATCAGAGTAAAAGGCAAAGACAGATACGATGTAAATGCAAAATCAGCTACTACATCTCACCCAGTTTCTAACAAGAAACAAAACGTGGTTATCGCTTCTGGCGAAAACTTTGCAGATTCGATTTCTTCTACTTCTTTGGCTAAGAAAAAGAACGCACCAGTTCTATTAGTTAAAAAGAATGAAGTTCCAAAATCAATCAAAGAATACTTAAACTCTTTCAGAAAGAAAGGTCTTTTAGGAGACATTACTATAGTAGGTGGAGAAAATTCCGTTTCAAAAATTGTTGAAAACGAACTTTCCAAGCTTGCAAAAGTTACTAGAATTGCAGGAGACGACAGATATCAAACATCTGTAAAAGTTGCAAAACATGTAGGTGTAAATTCTGAAAGAACAATTGTTGCTAGTGGAGAGAAATTTGTAGATGTACTTGCTGCATCTCCTGTAGCTCAAAAATACAACGCACCAATAGTTCTAGTTAAGAAGATGGATGTTCCAAGAAATGAAGATTACAAAACTCAAGAACAAAAATCAAATTCTGTGGAATCTTTCTTCAAACAAAACAAATCAAACATCATGTACACAATGGTATTTGGTGGCAAAAACACAATTGACAATTTCGTAGTTAATGGAATTAAAGATTTGTTGGCTGGTAAATCACTACAAGCAAAACCAAAAGTAGACGCACTTGTAAATTTACCTAAAAAACAAGAACAACAAGTTCAAGAAGAAACTAATAAATTAGACAAAATCGTAGAACTTGCATACAAACAATTAGGCAAGCCTTATGTTTGGGGAACTCACGGTCCTAGATCATTCGACTGTTCAGGACTTACATCTTTCCTTTACAAGCAAGCTTATGGTATTGGAATCAGCACAAGTTCAAGAGCGCAAGCTTCTTACGGATACAAAGTTTCCAAATCAAACTTGAAAAAAGGTGATTTGATGTTCTTCGCAACAGGTGGCGGCGGAATAAGTCACGTTGGAATTTATGTTGGTAACAACAAATTAATCCACGCTTCTACCCCATCAACAGGAGTTATCTTATCAGATATCAACTCAAGCTATTATCAAAGAACATTTGTTACAGCAAGAAGATTATTAGGTTAAATTCAAAAGCAATGATTCACGGCGAATCATTGCTTTTTTTATTGCCTATTTTATTTCACAAGATACATATCTTAGCGTAAGTTTTTATAAAAGTTTTCAGTTTCTTTTACGGTTGGGAAATTAAACACAAGATTTTTGTTATCCTGAGTCTTAATCCAAATAGCTCTTGGATTGTCGTTATGAATGTACACATCACAATTTCCAATTCCTTTTATTGAAAACTTTCCATAAGAGTTGTGTTTTAGTGATGTTCCATTTAATCTAACGCCATCTGTTTTGTTGATATCTTCGATTAGCTCAACTTTTTCGATTGATTTTTTGTCGATTACAGTAGTATAAACAGATTCAGTGATTGTAAGAGTGCTTGGCGTGTTATCTACAGTGTATGTTTTCGGCAAACTCATACTTATCATCAAAAATTCAACTGAAATCAATAATACAGCAGTCAATGCATATAGTATTTTGCCTGATAATTTTGCCCTATTAAATGTCATATTACCTTTTCTTACGCTTACATCTTCAACCATGAGCCTGTCATCTTTCGGATTATAATATCCCCACGGATCAAAGAAGTCCCCATTGTACAAGTCGCTATTAATCGCAGTTAAGTTTTTTGCTATGGTTTGATATTTAAAAAGAGCCAATATTATCGCTAACGTGTACAAAACAATGTATGAAAGAATCGGAAATATCTTGTAAATGTCTTTTGATGAGTAATAAGCTACAACAAATCCTAAAACGATAAACATAATATATATCGCATACATTGTTTGTTGTACTTTTATGATGCTTTCTTCATTCAACTTTAAGTTTTCATCAGAATTAGTCGAATAAACTTTGGTGTTTTTCCTTCCCAAAAACCATCCCGTTAATATTGTACTCACACTCATTGTGACTAGCAACAAAATGTAGCCGAAAAACATCTCTTTGTTTTTGAAAAAAGCTACCAACAATACGATTTGAAACATTAGTGGAATTATCCAGGCTTTTAGTTTGATTTTCTTTTTTTCAATATCTCTTGAAGTCTTCAAATCATACGTCAAAATACTACTCTCAGTAGATATATCATTGTCCTTTTTGTATTGTCGTATTACTTTCATTGCGTTATATTCAATAATATTTGCACTCACAAGATAAACGACTATTAAATTGTAATACACAAGCATTATCCAATCATAATCAAGTAACACAAGAAAAGATAAAACAATGCTCACCGCAAATAAAATATTCAATTTTTTCTTAGTTTTACCCAGCAAATCGACGATGAATTCATCATCTTCATAACCTTTTGGAAAATTTGTATACAACATAAAAGTATCGTTTATTTTCAATGTATATATGTTCACTCTTCTTATGATGAACAAAATAAACACCAAACTAAAAAATAAAATAAATTGCCAAATCATTTTATAATTTCCTCCACTATATTTTTAATATCCTTTTGTGATTTGCCGCGAATTTTCGCTTCCATTAACAGTAGTTTCAATTCATCTTCAAATGAATTTCGTGAATAATCTTCGTCCACGCAAATCTTCGCCCCAACTCTTCTATCTATTACAATAATTTTTTCGTCTTTCAAAATATTGTAAGCCTTGCTAATTGTCATAGGATTTATTCCCAAATCATTTGCAAATTGTCTAACAGAAGGAAGTTCGTCGCCATTTTGCAAATTTCCACTGGCAATTTCTCTAATAATCTCGTTTCGAATTTGAGTGTAAATCGGAACATCACTCGTAGTATTTATGTTAATCATTCTGTCCTCCTTGTATTAGTTATTATAATACAGATTAGACACAAATGCAATATTTTTTCAAAGAAAAAAGAGTGCATCGTAATGCACTCTAAATTATTACTCGCATTTAATAGTAAACCAATCATACTAAGAATATCATACGGAAAAAATTGATTTGATTTCAAATCGAGAAATCCGTTAAAAATTGCACTGTTTGAGTGAAACGAGTTTGCAATTTTAGGATTTTGAGATTTAGAAATCAACAATTTTTGAAGTCTAGATATTCGTGTATGATGGTTTATCTACACAATAAATTTCTACGATAAAACTACATCGCACCGATTAATTTGTTAAACGTATCATTGTCGATTTCCCACACTCCTTCGTATGGTTTTTCGATGTAGAATTTTTTGTTTTGGTACAAATATAACGTCATTTTTTCGTCTTTTCCGTAGAAAATTTCCATTTTTCTAAAATCTTTTGTATTCGCTGGTGTGTCGTTGTTTGATTGTTTTCTAGTTGGTTTTGCTTTTTCTTGTATCAATTTGATCGTGTCCACGATATCTTTTTTCGAAGTGATAGAAGCCGTTGGTCCTTCCTTGTTTTCTTCGATTTTTGTAACTGTGATTACTTGTGAATCATTGGCATTTGGAAGTGTTATTGGATCTGCTTTTTTGCAAGATACCATGACTAACATCAACACAAAAACTAACAATACTAATTTAAATTTCTTTTTCATAATTACCTCAATTCTAAAATTTGTTTTGATTTCTCTAATAATCTGTGTGCTTTTTCTTGTGGATTATCGTCATTCATCAATGCTCTTACGACAGCTATTCCACTTGCACCACTGTTCTTTAATACATCCATGTTATCCTCATTTAAACCGCCAATAGCGACCGTTTTTATGTTTATGCTATTGTTGATATCTCTTAGGGTATCAACCGATGTTATTTTCGTTTTAACGTGGGTTTTCGTTGGATAAATTGCGCCAACTCCAAGATAATCTGCGCCTTCTTTTTCACATTGGACAGCTCTCTCAACACTTTTTGCAGTTGCACCAATAATGTAATTATCCCCCAAAATCTTACGCGCATCTTTTATTTCCATGTCTTCATCTCCAAGATGAACTCCTGCACACTCGCTTGCCAAGCAAACGTCAATTCTGTCGTCAATTAAAAGCGGCACATCGAATTTATCACAAATTATCTTCACTTTTTTCGCCAAGTCTATGTATTCTCTTGTGGAGATATTTTTCTCTCTAAGTTGTACCAGTGTTACTCCACCTTTAAGTGATTCTTCAATTTTTGTCAGAAATTTTTCTTCGTCCTCTACATTAGTTCTATCAGTAACCAAGTACAAGCTAAGATCCAATTTTTCTCGCATTTATATTCTCCTTTATTTGCTCCCATTTTATTCTAGATAAATTATCGTACAAACCTAATTTAAACGAACTAAGTCCAACACTTTTATCCACAATTTCACAGCTAATATTCATCATAGTAACTCCTAGAACACATGCTTCTATCGATTGAGATACGCTAAGTGTACAAGCAATTAAACTTCCCACAACACAACCTGTAGCAGTGATTTTCGAAAGTCTATCATCTCCATTGTTTAGTAGATAAATTTCATTTGCACACACAATATCGGTCTGTCCTGTTGCTACAATTATCGAATCGTATTTTTCGCGTAAATTTTTACAATAATTAATAACATCGTCTACTTCCAGTTTTTGGGAATCCACACCTTTTGTACTTAAATCTTTAATAACCAGTGATTTTATCTCGCTGTAATTTCCTTTAATACAAGTTATTGTATGATTTTTCAAAATGTCTAAAGTCAAATCCAACCTTAATTTTGATGCACTCACTCCAACCAAATCCAAAGTAATTGGAATGTTGTTTTCATTTGCAATTCGCACAGATTTTTTGATTGATTCTATCCTATAATCCGTTATGTTTCCTAAATTTACCAACAGAGAATCAGAATTTTTCGTAATATCTTCGACTTCTCGTGGATTATCTGCCATAAACGGACTTTGGTCTATACTTAGCACAGCGTTTGCCATATCATTGATAGATATTACATTTGTAAGACAATGGATCAGATTATTACTGTTGTGCAAATCAGAGTAAATCTCTGACATTTTTTGTATTAAATTATCCATTGATACTTTCCTTTAATTTATCTAGCATTTTATTTTTTTGCATAGCCTTTAAAAATAAGAATGCTACAGTCGCTCCCATTAAAGTCGCCAGCACAAATGATGGTGTGTAGAAAAACAACGTCAAATTGCTTTTCCCGAAGAAAAACTTCATGACAGGGACGCTTACGATTGATCCTATTATTCCTGTGCCAATAACTTCTCCAATACAAGCCATAATCAGTTTGTTCGTTCTCTTATATAGCACACCCGATAAGAACGCCCCGAACACTGCTCCTGTTAGCGCTAACGGTGGTATTGACATCAGTGACATTCTGATTATTCCAATCAAAGTTGCGCACAACAATGCATACCATGGTCCCAAAAACACCGCACACACTATATTTACAAAATGTTGTGTCGGGCAAAACCCTACAACTCTTAAAATCGGAGATATTACAACACCTATTGCAACAAATATTGATAACATTATCATTTTTACTAAAGTAGAATTATTTCTGTTCATAAAACCTCCATTGTTCACTACCTTATATCTTACCATCAATCAATATTTCTTTACAATAAAAAATATAGCAAATTATTGCTTAAAATAATTCACTATATTTTCTGCTGCTTTTTCATTCATTCCATCAACTTCGCAAAGCTCTTCTACACTCGCTTTTTTTATTCTATCAAGCGTTTTGAAATGTTTCATCAATGCTTTTTTTCTTTTTTCTCCGATTAATTTTATGTTGTCCAGTTCAGATTTTTTGAAGTTTTTTTCGTGAAGTTTTCTGTGATAATTGATTGCAAACCTATGTGTCTCTTCTTGAATTGCGAACAACAATCTGTATAAAGGAGTATTTACTTTCAGTCTGATTTCATCGTTTTCGTAAATTATTCCACGCGTTCTGTGCTTATCATCTTTTACAAGTCCCAAAATCGGGATATCCAAGTTGAATTCGTTCAACACTTCTTTTGCGATGTTGACTTGACCTTTTCCACCATCCATCAAAATAATAGATGGCATTTCATCAAAGCTGTTGTCTTTCTTATCTGAATCCAAAAGTCTTCTGAATCTTCTCGTCAACACTTCCCTGTGTGATGCGTAATCATCGGCACCTTCTACAGTTTTGATTTTAAATTTACGATAATCTTTGGAAGATTTAGACCCGTTTTTGAACACAATCATACTTCCCACAGAATCAACACCACTTGTGTTGGAAATATCGTAGCATTCAATTCTATCAATTGGTTTAACCCCTGTGATGTCTTGCAAATCAAGAATTGCATTTTCACGATTACGTTCTCTCTTCAAATGTCTGGAGATGTATTTGTCCAGCCCTTCTTTTGCATTAACTCTGACCATTTCCAAGAGGTCAGTCTTGTTACCTCTTTTAGGAATTTTGATTTCGACCTTGGAACCTTTTTTCTCAGTTAGCATTACTTCGATAAGCTCACGGTCTTCGATTTCAATATCAGTTAGGATTTGTTTCGGAACGTAAGTCAAATCAATGTAGAATTGTTTGAAAAATTCTCCTACAATGTGTTCGTTTGATTCTTCGTACTTATTGTCGATAATGAAATGTTGTCTTTCGATGATTTTGCCATTTCTCATGAAAAATACTTGAACACACACCGTTTCTGCTTCTCTCGCCATGGATATCATATCCAAATCCAACCCCTTGGTGTTGGTGATGTTTTGTTTTTCCAAGATCACTTGAATATTTGCGATAGAATCTCTGAGTTTCGCTGCCAATTCGAAGTTCAAATTCTTAGATGCAGCCATCATTTTGTCGGTCAATTTCTTAGTCAATTCATCTTCACGACCATTCAAGAAATTTTCCACTTCTAATAATTCTTTGTTGTAATCTTCTTCGTTCACATCGTAAACGCACATTCCATCACAACGATTGATGTAATAATTCAAACAAGGTCTCTTAAGCTTTTGACCCTTATCAAAATTCAAATTACACGTCCTAATTTTGTAGGTTTCGTGAATTAAATCTATAATATCATTAACTGCATAAGCATTAGGAAAAGGCCCAAAATACTTTGCCTTATCCTTCAGTACACGTCTAGTTTTCAAAACTCTCGGAAACTTTTCGTTCGTGATTTTAATGTATGGATATTGCTTATCGTCTCTTAAAACGATGTTGTATTTTGGGCTATTTTTCTTGATTAAGTTTGATTCCAGAACCAAAGCTTCACATTCATTATTTACGATAATATACTCGAAATACTCGACGTGGCTTACCATTGCAGCGACCTTTGCGAGTTTTTTTGATGAATCGAAATATTGACCCACACGTCTTCTCAAATCAATCGCCTTACCAACGTAGATTATCTCGTCGTTTTTATCGTGCATAATGTACACGCCTGGTTTGTGAGGTACTTTTTGCAGTTCTTTTTTAATATCAAACATTTCTATATTGCTTTTGTTTGTTGTTCAAGATATTCTAAGTCAGATCCTTCCAAATAAGGTGATAATTTGTCGTAGCATTCTTTGTTGTAATTGTTCAACCATTCTAATTCGAAAGGAAGTAATTTTTCTTTGATAACTGGTCTTGTGTCAATTGGACAGATAGATAATGATTCAAATCCCAAGAACTCGCCGAATTCAGATTCTACAACTTTGATACAATGCATAATATTTTCGATTCTAATTCCATGTGAACCTTCGATGTAAATTCCTGGTTCGTCGCTTGTAACCATTCCTTCATCCATATCGATATCATTGTTTACAGATGCAATTCTTTGTGGACCTTCGTGAACTCCAAGGTAGAACCCAACACCGTGACCTGTTCCATGTCTGAAGTCCAACAATTCTTGCCAAATTGGTCTTCTAGCAATTGGATCCAAGCTTGATGATTTTGTTCCTTTAGGGAAAATTG
Organism: Finegoldia sp. P1-F-LS; assembly: GCF_052932205.1. Taxonomy (NCBI): domain Bacteria; kingdom Bacillati; phylum Bacillota; class Tissierellia; order Tissierellales; family Peptoniphilaceae; genus Finegoldia; species Finegoldia sp. P1-F-LS. The sequence continues at coordinate 58,679 of NZ_JBRFJH010000003.1, forward strand.
TAGTCATCAAATTGATGTGTGATTTTAACGTTAAAGTATAGTGAAGTTTTTCATCATCTGTCAACTCACCAAGAGCGACTGTACGAGTAATATCAGTTGTTCCATCCAAATATTGCGCACCACTGTCAACCAAGTACAATCCTTTTGGTTGTAATGTCACTGGATGATCTACTGATGGTGAGTAGTGAGGAAGTGCTGCGTTTTCTCCGTAAGCAGATATAGTTCCAAAACTCAAATCCATGAATAAATCGCCTTGTTCCCTGAAATATCTCAACTTATCCGCTGCACTCATTTCAGTAACATTTCCAGTTGGAGTACCTGTTTCTACCCAATTGAAAAACTTAACCAATGCAACACCGTCTTTGATGTAAGCATTCTTTTGATTTTTAATTTCTGTTTCGTTCTTGTGAGCCTTCATCAAAGTTGTAGGTTGAATTCCTTTTGAAATTCTGATATTAGAATTAATTGAATTGTAAATTCTAACATTTGTCTTAGAAGGATCCAAGAACAAAACGCTCTTGCCAGGAAGTTCGCTCAAATCTTCGAACACTTTTTCGTAAGATTTTACAGTAACACCTTGTTCTTTCAATAATTCAATCAAATCATCATCTATTTTTTCATCTTCAATGTACAAATTAGCAAAATCTTTTCCAACTAATGCATAACTTATGATAACCGGATTATACAAAACATCGTTACCTCTAATATTGTAAAGGTAGCAAATATCATCCAAAGAACCGATAAAGTTATAATCACATTCATTGCAATCCATGAAATATCTCAACTCTTTTAATTTGGTCTTAGTATCTTTGCCACAGTACTTCACATCAAATGCATAAGCTTTTGAATTTGGCTTTTCAGGACGATCTTCCCAGATATCCCCAATAAAATCAACATCAGTGATTATCATTCTGTCGCCAAGATTTTCTAACCATCTATAATAATCATTGTAGTCCAAAGTAAGTCCATCAACGCCGATTTTTCCGCATTCACCAACATTTTCTTTCAAATATTCAATCAAAGTTGGAACACCAGGTTCTCCCATCTTCATCAAATCTACAGTAGAACCTTCAAGCTCCTTTGCAGCTTGAATAAAATATCTTCCGTCAGTAAACAAAGCTGCTTTTTTCTTCAAAATTACAGCAGTACCTGCACTACCACTAAATCCAGTAATATATTTTCTAGTTTTATAGTAATCTGCTAAATATTCCGATGTATGAGGATCGCTTGACAATACAACATATGCATCGATATTTCTTTCGCTCATTTTTTTTCTTAGCTTTTCTAATCTTTCTTTAATCATAATTACCTCCTCGTAGTTACAATAATTATATCACAAATTTTAACGATGTTTATTTTCACGCTAACAAAAAAACTAGGTAAATTAATACCTAGCTTGTAAAATATGCTTCATTTAATTTTTTATTTTTCATCAAAAACTCTGTTAACTAAGAATATCATACGGAAAAAATAAGAACAAATTCTAGCGAAGGAAAGCGTTAAAAAATCTCATTGTTTGAGTGCACAGCACGAGTTTGAGATTTTAGCTTTACAAGCTTTGAATTTGTTTATTTTTGTAGTCAGATATTCGTGTTAACTGGTTTTTGATATCTATTACCAAAATTATCTGCAGTTAAACTTATTTGCGTTTTTACTACATTAAATCTTTTCTAAACGTTAAATCTAAAATGAACTACATCTCCGTCTTGCATCAAATATTCTTTGCCTTCCAATCTCATAAGGCCTTTTTCTCTGACTGCCGCCATGGATTTTAATTCAATCAAATCGTCGTAGTTCACAATTTCTGCTCTGATGAATCCTCTTTGAATATCTGTGTGGATTTTACCAGCTGCTTGTACTGCAGGAGTGTTTTTCTTGATTGTCCATGCACGAGTTTCATCTTCTCCTGTTGTCAAGAAACTCATAAGTCCCAATAAATCGTAGCTTTGTGTAATCAAATCGTCGATTCCTGATTTTTCAAGACCAATTGCTTCCAAGAATTCTTTCTTGTCTTCTTCGCTATCCAACGCAGAAATTTCTGATTCGATTTGTGCAGAGATTACAACTACTTTTGCATCTTCTGATTTTACGAACTCTTTTACTTTTTGAACCATTTCGTTGTTTTCGTAAGCATCCGCTACTTCATCTTCACTTACATTGCAAACGTAAATTATTGGCTTTACGCTCAAAAGATTGAAACTTCTCATAAGTTTCATTTCATCTTCGTCCAAATCCAAAATTCTGATTGATTTTCCTTCAGATAAAACTTCGTAAATTTTTTCAAGAAGATCCACTTCTTCCTTCAAATCCTTATTACCTTTCAAAGCTTTTCTGGATTTTTCTAATCTTCTTTCAACCATTTCCAAGTCAGATAAAATAAGCTCGTAGTTGATAGTTTCAATATCTCTAATAGGATCCACCGAACCATCAACGTGAACTATGTTTTCGTCTTCAAAACATCTTAGAACTTCAACAATAGCATCGGATTCTCTAATGTTTTCCAAAAACTTATTTCCCAAACCTTCACCCTTGCTTGCGCCTTTTACAAGGCCTGCAATGTCGTAAAATTCAATAGTAGCTGGAATAATTTTTTTTGAATTAAAAAGTTCTGCTAATTTATACACTCTTTCATCAGGAACATTTACAAGTCCGATGTTAGGATCTATTGTACAGAATGGATAATTTGCCATTTCTGCACCTGCTTTTGTTATCGCATTAAAAAGTGTAGACTTTCCTACATTTGGAAGCCCCACAATACCTAATTTCATATCATTCACTCCTTTTAACTAACTCAAATTTTACCATATACCATATTTTTTGTAAATTATACACATTCAAAAAGAGCTCTTTTCAGAGCTCTAATTTAAAAATTATTTAGTTTGGCATCTTTGATAATCTTTGGATAGTTTTTATAGGAATAGTTCATGTCTACTCCGCCTTCTCCAGTATCTGGAACGCCTTTTATTTTTGATTTATTTGTGAATTGCCACATTCCATAATCAGGTGTGTAGCAGTTAGGATTTGTAACGTGCCAATGTGCAATCCAAATATCGTAATCTTTCAATCTTTCTCTTTCAAATTGATTGTTAATCCAAGATCCTGAACTGTACAATCCAGTGTAGAATCCATTCTTTTCGAGAATACTCATGAAGGCAATCGCCATATCTGTTTTTGTTTTTTTAGGAATTTTACGTTGAGATGGATCTTCAAAATCCAAATATACTGGGTATTCAAATTGTTTCTTGCCCAATATCTTCATATATCTCACAGCTTCTTCCTTAGCTTCTTCAACATTTACTGCGTATGAATACCAATATGCTCCAACATTCAATCCAGCAGCTTTTGCATTATTGTAATTTCGTTGGAATTTTGGATCTTCTCCACTGTAACCAGATCCTGCTTTTAATATTACGAAATCCATTCCGTTTTTCTTAGCTAATCTCATATCTACATAGCGGTTGAATTTTGAAAGGTCTGCTCCTTGTTGGAATACTAATCTGTATTTGTTAGGGTTGAACATTCCAAAATCAGATACTTTTGCATATCCTTTGAACCCATTTATATCCAATTGCATCCATCCATTATCTAAAATATTTATAACTTGCATAACAGTTGAAGTGTTGATATTTCTTACAGATTTTGCAGAACTATCTGCAGCATCGTAAAGAGTTGTAGAACGCTTTGCAACTACGAAATCGTGTAATCCTATGGCCTTATCTTCTTCAATTATATCTGATACTTCATCTTTGACAACTGGTGGTTTTGGTTGTGGTTTTGCTTGTGGCTTTACTTGTGGTTTTGGTTGTGGTTTTGGTTTTGCAATTTGTTTTTTCAAAACATTTTGAACAGTACCATACACGTTGTTATCAATTGTTCTATAACCACCAACAATAAATACATCCTTGATTGAATTCTTGAAATTATTCAAAAATGCAATTACACTTGTGTCTAATTTACCTTTTGCACTCAATAAAATCGGTGCATTTAGCTTTTGGGCTAACGGACTTATAGCCAATGCATCTGCAAAATCATCGCCACTTGCTATGAACACCTTGCTCTTGTTCATAGAATTAGCAACTTTTACAGATCCTTCGTATCTGTTTCTTCCACTAATTCTTCCTACATTTTTTCCAGTTACTGATTGAATATATCTAACTGTAGAAGATGAGATTGATTTGCCACCACCAACAACTGTCACATTTCCAATTTTGGATTTATTTCTTAGCAAATAATCTCTAGTTTCTCTTGACAAAGTTTTTCCAGAGCTCAACAAAATCTTAGCATTATTGGAGTAAGCGTATGATGATGCGTAAAGTGGGTCGCTGAAGTTTTCACCACTTGCAATAACGATGTTCTTTTTATTGCTCATAGCTGCAACCTTTGCGCTTGTTTCATATCTGTCTTTACCAGCAATTCTTGTAACTTTATTTGCGTATTTCTTTAATATATTTTCAATTCCATCACTAATGGATTGTTTTCCACCAAGAAGATATACTTCTATTGGGTTAAGTCTTTGAATTTCATTTCTTGTAGCTGTTGGAAGTGTGTCTTTTTCTGTATACAAAATAGAATATCTTCCATCAGACAAAGTTGTAGCACTCAATGCATCTGCGTATTTTTGTGAGTTCACAACGATAACTTTCTTTGCATTAGTGAATTGTTCTCTTGAAATTTGTGCAGCAGATTCATATCTGTTTTTACCTGCAATTCTAGTAGGAACGATTTGTCCTGAAGAATTTAAAGCCTTGACTTCTTCATCTTGCGCTTCTTTTCCATCAGCTTCTTCTTGCGAAATTTGTTGTTCTGAATTTTCCTTTGATACAGATTCATCAGCTTTGATTGGCGAAACTTCTAAGCCTTCTTCTGCATCTTTTTCAGCTTTTACTGCATTATCTTTTTCAGAAACTGAATTTTCCTTTTCTTCCTTATTTTCTATTTCATAATTTGAATCTTTTGTATCTGTGAGATTCAAATTACTATCATTTTCTTGTTTTTGATTTTGTAAGTCGTTAATGTTAGCGTATCCCAATTTAGCTTTCTTAGTCAACTTACTTTGATTATGTGTGCTAATAGATGTATATCTAGAACTAAGTTCGTTTTCTACATCTTTTTTATCGTTTTCTGTTTGAGCCATTGATCCTGTAGAGATCATTAATGACACAGACAATGCTACAAACGATACTTTAGCAATATCTTTTAAGTTCTTCATAGATACAACCTCCTAATATACATACATAATAACATAAAAAGTTACAAAATGGTATCAATTTTGAATATTGTTGACATTCAGAACAAATAAAGAAAATTTTTCAAATAATTTTAAAAGATTTTTTTCAAAATTAAAATTTTACATAAAAAAATCCCCTGAGTAATTTTACTCAGAGGAAAATTTCTTAATCTAATTCAGCAATTGCTTCTATTTCGATTATAGCTCCTTTTGGAAGAGCTGCAACTTGAACAGCGCTTCTTGCTGGCTTGTGATCTCCGAAAAATTCTGCATAAACTTCGTTCATATCAGAAAATTGTGATAAATCTTGCATGAATACGCCAACTCTTGCGATGTTTTCTACTTTGCCGCCTTCAGATTCGATAATATGTAAAATATTATCTAATGATGCTTTTGTAGCTTTTCTTATATCAGTTTGTAATTCTCCATCAACTATTGGAAGTTGTCCTGATACATAAATTGTTTTGTTAGCAGATGTTGCTTGTGAATATGGTCCAATTGCAGCAGGTGCTTTGTCTGAATGTAAAAATTTCATACTGTCCTCCTAATTCCACAATCTTTCTATATCGTAGAAAGAACGTGCTTCTTCTGTAAATACATGTACTATAATATCATTAAGATCTAGCAAAATCCAGTTACCTTCACTGTAGCCTTCTTTTCCTAAAATCTCAAAACCATTCTCATCGCACACTTTTTCCACTTCATCAATAATAGATTGAGCGTGGTTTGGTGCATTGGCAGTTGCAATAACAAAATAATCTGCAACAGCTGAATCTAATTTCAAAGTTACAATGTCTTTTCCGATTTTATCGTCTATCGCTTTTTGAACTAACTCTAATTCAGTCATCTATACTCCCTTCAATAAATAATTTCTGACATTCACACTAGTGACAGATATTTCTCTTTCACCTTCTATAAGATATTTTATCGTATCATCTAGTGATTTGACAATTGCTTTATTCAAATTTATTTTGGATAATCTTCTGATTTCATCAACGCCATCATAATCTCTCTTATCTTCAGTCTTATCGGCCAAGTAAATTATTTTTTCGAAATCAGTCATATTAATTCTTCCAGTTGTGTGAAATTCTATCGCATCCAAAATCTCTTCGTCATTCACGCCATATTCTTTGTTAGCGACAATCCTACCCAAATAGCAATGCAACAACTTTGGATTTTCCATATCAGGATCGTTTTGTCGTAAATTTCTAAGCTCTTTAAATTCCTTCTTGTACTTATCCAAATACATGTTTTCGTTGTTTTTTGCACAGTCATGTAGAAGTGCTGCTAGTTCTATTTTTGTAACATCTTGATTGTGAAGTTTTGCTAATTCAATGGCTTTGTCTCTTACTCTCAAAACGTGTTCATATCTAGTTTTTTTGAGCATTTTGCTCAAATTGTTTTCTATTTCTTTAACTTTCATATAATTTGTTTCTCACAATATATTCAAAAACTTGATTTGGTACGAAATACCTAAAATCTTGATTTAATTGCACTTTCTCTCTGATTTTTGTAGAAGAAATATCTATAAAACTTGTGGGAATTTTCTCCACAAAATATCCCTTTGATTTTAAATCATCGATTTTTACATCTAGTTTGGACATCTCTTCTTGTCTTCTAATACAAGCCAAAATCTTAGTATTTTTCAAAAAATCTTCTGCATTTTCCCAAGTTTCCACACTCATCAGCGAATCTTCGCCCATTATAAAATAAAAATCATGATCGTAATTTTCTCTTAAATATTTCATAGTTTCCCATGAATATGTTACATCATTTTTGTTAATTTCATAATCACATACTTTAAACTTGTCGTTGTCCTGTGTGGCAATTTTCACCATTTCAAATCTTTTTTTCTTGTCTGTGACATTTTTATCTTGTTTAAAATTCGGATTACCGGTAGGAATAAACCAAACTTCATCCAAATTTTTGTAGTTAATAGCTTCCATGGCTAATATTAAATGTCCTATATGAATGGGATCAAAAGTCCCACCCATTATTCCGACTTTAATCATCTAAATCTATTACCTTATTTTCAGATTCCCTGTAAATTGTTAGAATATTTCCCATATATCTGACAAATTCACAGTCAAGTTTTGTCAATATTTCATCTATTAACATATCCCTATCATCCAAATTATTGTTAAGGATTTTTATCTTCATAATTTCTCTTTTGTTCAAAGTATCATCGATTTGTTTCAAAGTATTTTCTGAAATTCCGCCTTTACCGATGTTTACAAGTGGTTTGTAACCATGAGAAATCTTTTTTAATTTTGCTCTTTGTTTTGGTGTTATCATTTTATCTCCTATTCGTAAAAATCAAATTCTACATCACCGATAACTACATTGTCTCCATCTTGAATTCCAAGATCTTTTAATTGTTGGATAACTCCCTTATCTTCAAGAACTTTTTGCAAGTGGTTTACAGATTCGTACACTTCAAAGTTTGTTCTGTAAATTAAGTTTTCAATCAACGGACCTTCTACGATGTAGTTTTCGTTTTCTCTTCTAACTTTGAAATCAGGTTCTTTTTCTTCTTCAAAGTAAACGTATTGTTCGTCCAATGTAGAATAATCATCTTCTATACTGTCCAAAGTATCCGCAATCAAATACATAAGCTTATCTACATTCTCAGTTGTAGCAGCACTTATTTCTACAATTTCATCAACTTTGTCAGAATATTTTTCTCTAAATTCTTTTATATTTTCTTCTGCTCCTAGGTCTGTTTTATTCAAAACCACAAGCATTTTTTTATCATTCAATTTGATATTGTATGAAGACAATTCACTATTGATAAGTTCAAAATCTTCGATTGGATTTCTACCTTCACTTCCAGAAATATCCAACACGTGAACTAAAATTTTAGTTCTTTCAATGTGTTTCAAGAAATCATGACCAAGTCCCAGCCCTTCACTTGCTCCTTCAATTAACCCAGGAATATCTGCAAGTACGAAACTTTTTTCTCCAACTTTGCACACTCCAAGATTTGGCTCAAGTGTTGTGAAATGATAATTTGCAATTTTAGGTCTTGCGTTTGACATTATAGACAACAGTGTAGATTTCCCAACGTTAGGAAGACCAATTAATCCAACATCAGCTAGAAGTTTCAATTCTAACTTAATTATTTTTTCTTCGCCTTTTTCTCCAGGCTCTGCAAATCTTGGTGCTTGTCTTATAGATGATTTGAAATGAACATTTCCCTTTCCGCCTTTGCCACCTTTGCAAATTACAAACTCTTCCTTATCGTGTTTTACATCGTAGATAACCGTATCTGTATCGTAATCTTTAACCAAAGTCCCAACTGGAACTTTAAGAATTAAATCTTCACCTTTTTTACCAAATTGTTTTTTATTTCTGCCGTCGCCTCCATTTTCAGCTTTGTAAATGGATCGATAACTGTAATCCATCAAAGTTTTAATGTCTTTATCTCCGACAATTATAATACTACCGCCATCTCCGCCGTCGCCACCTGCAGGGCCACCTGATGGTTCGTATTTTTCTCTTCTAAATGCAACAGAACCGTCTCCACCTTTTCCAGCTTTAAGTTCTATCTTCGCTACATCTATAAACATTTTTCACCTCTTTATTAATGCCCACTATACTTGTAAGTTTACATTATTTTCCACTAAAAAAGCAACACCTTACGATTATAAAAAGGAAATCCGATTTATAATCATAATAAAGGTGTTGCTAAAAATTAAGCTTCTTTTGGATATACAGAAACTTGCTTTCTGTTTTTACCAATTCTTTCGAACTTAACTACTCCGTCAATTTTAGTGAAAAGTGTATCGTCTCCACCCTTTCCAACATTGTTGCCTGGATGTATTTTTGTTCCTCTTTGTCTAACTAATATGTTACCAGCTAGAACGTATTGGCCGTCACCTTTTTTAGTTCCTAATCTTTTGGATTCGGAATCACGACCGTTCTTAGTAGAACTTACTCCCTTTTTACTAGAGAATAATTGTAAATCTAATTTTATCATCATTACACCTCCCGATAGTTAATTTTCAAGTGTTTTATATTTTCGTTTCGTATTGATTCAAGCGCGAATATTAATGATTTCATCAAAATATCCACCTGAATCATTTCAGTCTCATTTAGTAAGTCATAATTTATTTCAAATGAAGCATCTCCGCTTTCAAAATGAAATTTCAACTTATCACAGCCAAGCTTAAGTATTTCAGTAAATGTGTTTACAGTATTAATCAGATAAACACTGATAGCACTGCACACAACATCATTTCCATAGGATCCATGATCAGCGTGACCTGTTGATTTGACCTTTACAATTTTTCCGTCTTTTCTAAAAATATCGACAGTTACCATTAAGCATCAATTTTTTCGATTTTAACTAATGTATATGGTTGTCTGTGACCTTTTTTCTTTCTGTAGTTTTTCTTAGCTTTGAATTTGAAAATAACAATTTTCTTGTCTTTCTTTTGATCCAAAACTTCAGCTGAAACCTTAGCTCCTTCTACTACAGGGCTTCCAACTTTTACATCATCTCCAGCTACCATTAATACTTGATCAAATTCGATTTTATCGCCTGCTTCAGCTTCGATTTTTTCAACTTTAATGATATCTCCTTCAGAAACTTTGTATTGTTTTCCCCCAGTTTTAATAATTGCGAACATTTAGTGCACCTCCTCATTTTTAAGACTCGCCAAATCAAGGTACTTTTGAAGTTTGAAAACCCGATTCGAGCGGTTACACACCAAATAATTGTACAGTAATTTGATTTATTTGTCAAGTTTTACTGTGAATTCTAATAGATTTAAATTGCTAAATCCATGAAAATTTATATTCGGTTCACAAAATTCATCTTTAATAAAATCTGATAACTTTTTGTTGTCACCTTCTCTGACACAATCCACAATAACCATGCCCACCATTTTCTTCAAATAAATCATTTGATGGATTTTCTTCAAAGCTTTTGTGTTCAGTTCGTGGAAATAATCCTCACTCATTATCATTTGGGAAGAATTCACATCCACAACCCACATTGCCTCGGTTTTCTGGATGACAATTTCTGCGTTATTGTCCAGTTTTATTATTTCTGAATTTTTATCTATTATATCACGACTTATTAAATTATCATAGTTATAATTGTAATTTTCATCAAATTTTACATTTAAAATTTCTTTGTACTGTCTGTAAACTATTTTGTCATTAGTTATCAAATAATCTACATTTTTTTCTTGAATGATTTTGTCCACAGGATTTTTCTTGTACAAAAGTTTAGGAATTGGTAGAAATTTCTTCTCTGTTTCGATGTATCGTAATTTATTTAAAATAAAATTCATTTCTTTTTCTTGTTGTGCTTTTTCTTGTTTGAAGAAATTTTCTCCCACAATTCCTGTGAATGTATATTTTTGTTTGAAATCATCGATATCTTTGTATTTTTGTTTGCCTTCAAATGTTAATTTGTCGCCGTTTGTGTATTTCAAATTTTCAGTTTCAATCGTAATTTTCGTTGTGAATTTGGGGTATTTATCGCCAATAGATTCTTTTGTCATTTGAACCAGTATTTCATCTGAAGGTTTCAAATCTTGTGTGAATGATGTATTATTGAGAAATCCAGTTTTCTTTTTATCGTATTCTATAAAAAATGCGTCGAGTTTCTTGTCGTATTTTGTGATTTTAGCGACATAAATGTTACCCAGCTCACTTTCGTAATCTCCCAATAATTTCAGCTCATCATCGTAGTAACCCCAAGTGTTTTTGTCTATAAATAGGTATTTCATCTTTTGAATATCCTGTCGAAAAATCTGATTTTGGCTTCTTTGTCTTGTTTGTAATTTTGGATAATTTCAGTTAGTTTTTCATCTACATCTTCTGAATAAGAATTGATTTTCTTTTCGTATTCATTTGTAAATTCTAATTTCCCAATGTATTTGTAATCCGATTTTCTTTTGGATGAGGAATCTGAAATTTGAAATAATTTTTTTGCGTGAGATTTTTCTTGATTTCCCCACATTATTTCTTCATCAAATTCTATTCCAATGTTTTCTGTGAATATTACAATGTCAATCTCATTTAATTTATCCAATAAATTTTGGTAATCATCAATTGTAGCAGAATATTTGTCTGGTTTTATGGTTGAAGGTATGATATATTTATCTTCTTTGATTTTTATCATGGATTTCTTATAATCAACAACCTGACTCAACACATCCAATGTGTCATAAACACAGTAATCCTCCACTCCCAATGCATATTCGATTTGCCTTGAATTTTCTGAATTTACTATTAAAATTTTTCCGTCTAATAAATTACAAAGGCTTTGTATCAACAAAGCCTTTTTTTGTAATTGTGAATTAACGAGTACTGTTTTCATACATATCATTCTCACTCTCAGTATTTTCTTGTTTTTCGTCTTTTTCTTTTTTTAATTTCAACGCTTCTGCCATTATATCTCTTGTCATTGGTCCATTATTCGTGCTCGTTCCACCTTGCATAATGACTGTTACCACTGCAACTTTTGGATTTTCAACCGGAGCGAAGCCAATCATCCATGCGTGGTTGTCATAAGTTTCTCCAGTAACTGGATTAACGCCTACTTGTGCAGTTCCTGTCTTCACTCCTGCAGAAACTGGAAAGTTTCTGAATGTGTTTTTCTCATATCCTTCAGTCGTAGCCAAGTGAAGTCCTTTTCTAATATATTCCAAATTTTCGTAATTTTTCAATTTGATTCTTTCGCTTTTCTTTGCGTTTTTAAATAGCGATGTAGAATTATCATTTGATTTTATTTCATTCACAAGTGATAATTTATTCAAATATCCATTATTTGCAAATGCAGAAATATATCTTGCCATTTGAAGTGGCGTGTATGCGTTTTGGCCTTGACCAATTACAACGTTTAACATATCGCCGATATTCCATTTTGATTGGTTCAAATAATCGAATTTTATTTTATCGGAGAACGAATTTCTCTCCCCATCCAGTTTCTTGTCTGGATCAAATCCCAAACTATCCAATGTTTTTATAATATTTGTTCTTGTTTGAAGATTCTTGTCGTCTGCAAGTAAAACTATTTTATCGATTTTTGATTTCATTTCCTTTGGAGTAAATACTTCTCCTTCTTTGACGTATTTTTCTGCATTTTTTTCCAAAAATCTTCTGAATATAGCTTTGAAGTTATTTTCTTTTATTTGTGGATCTGGAACAGTTCCCGAATTTTCAGCTGGAATATTTATATCAATTCCTGTTTTGCTTCCAAGCCCAAGTTTTCTCGCAGTTGATACCAATTCATCAATACTTAATTGATAACCTAAATCTTTGGAACGTCTTTGATCTTTCCCAAGTGCTAAAGAATAGAAATAATAGTTACAACTATCTCTTAGTGCTTTCATTACATTATCACTGCCGTGAGTTCCTTTGTGCTCATTCCATATCCAACAACCGAATATAGAACCGCCAACATCTACATATCCTCCACATTTTATTTCGTGATAAGGATCAAATCCTCCTTCTAATGCAGCAAGTGAGGTGTTAAGTTTAAAAATAGATCCTGGTTGCATCGCTGCTTGCATTGGAATATTGTACAATGGTCTCGGAGATATTGGATCTTTTGGGTCTTCTGCTTGTAAACTTTCCCAATCCGTTTGTGAAATTCCCGTTGAAAATAAATTTGGATTGTACGATGGGAATGATGCCATTGCAAGTATTTCTCCAGTCTCAACATCTACTGCAACTGCCGCACCACTTTTTGCATTTTTGTATCCAGCTAAAGTTTTGTCGCCCCATTCAGATTGATAAGTTCCACCAGTGCTTACAGCTTTTATCGATTTTTTCAAAGATTCTTCAGCAACCCTTTGGACATTTGTATCAATACTCAAATACACATTGTCACCTGGAATTGCTTTTTTCTCAGACAAAGTTTCGGTTCTATTTCCTTTACTGTCGACCATAACTCTTAATGATCCGTCTTGTCCTTTCAATGCATCTTCTTTGCTTTCTTCAATTCCTGTTTTTCCAATCAAAGAATCCTTGCTGTATCCTTTTTGTTTGACATACTCCTCGATTTCTTTTTCAGTAGAAATTTTTCCGATATATCCCAATACGTGACTTAATTCTTCGCCATTAGGATAATATCTAACAGGTCTAGTCGCCACTTCTATTCCTTGGTTTTTTCCGAATTTTTCTTCGATGCTACTAACAGATTCCTCTGTTAAATTGTAACTTAGAGCAATTGGCTCGTATCCTTTTTGCCCTTTGTTTTTCAATTGATTGTATATGCTTACAATATTGTATGCGTCATACTTAGAAAATTTCTCGCATTTATTTTTCTTCAAAATTTCTTCATACAAAAGCTTAACATCAGAATTCATTTCCTTGTCATAACTCTTGTAGAAATCTTCCATATTTTTTTCGTAAATGTATTTCCAATCATTAACACTAATCGAAGGATTGATGTTGTTTTCAGTGTTTACCGACTGAGCAATAAGTTTTATATCATCGTCTGTGATAAACTTATAGGCCAAATTATTTGAATTCAATAAATCTGCAACGTGTTTGTAAGGATCTGTAGACTTTTTACTTTCTGTTACAAACTTAGCCTTAACTTGTGGATTTTTTTTGTCTTTTTCATCCAAACTAAACTCAACGTTTGTTTGTATTCCGTTTTTCTTGAGTAAGTTCAGCGCTTTTTCCAACACGATAGTTTTCTTATCATCTTCTACATCAACTTTTTTCAAAAGCTCAACCATCGTATTGTCTTTTACAATATTTACAAAATCGTCAGCAGCTTCTGTTTTAAAATCAATTTTGTTGGACAACTTCATCATTTCAACTTTTTTCTCCAAAAGTTTTTGGTTGTCTTTCAGTTCCATATCTTTCAGAACGATATTATCTTGAAGATTTTCCTTTTCCAATTCATTGTAAACCATCGATCTAATAACGCTGTCATTCAAAAGTTTTCTGATAATGGATTTGTCTTTTTGTATTATCGTAGAAATCGCAGATTTTACATCTGAAGTTTCCTTTAAGCCGTGTTTTTTTAGTAACTTCACAGTCTCTTTGTCATTTGTATCAAACTTTGTATTATCTTTACGATTTAATTTCAACGTCAAACCTTTTGAGCGTAGTGCATTCAAGCAATAATCTAGGACAGTTTTCTTATAAATTCCTTGATTAGTTTCTTGAGTGTAGCTCTTGTCGATTAGATTTGCCATTATGTTTTTATCCATGACAATTGATGCCACTTTATCCAATGGTGATTTATCTTCTTTCAAATAATCGTCCGTATTTCTGTAAGTAAAAGCGTTCAGAGCAATTGGAAAATCTTCGGTGTTCATCGAACCATCTTTTTCCAAAATCCTCGACAAATTCAACAACGCATCATTACTATCGTCAATTTTCATTTGTTTTATTTGATCTTTGTACAAATTAGCAACATACACGTTTTTAGTCGTCGCTAACAATTCTCCATTTCTGTCGTAAATATTTCCCCTAGGAGCAGGAATTTTGATTTCACGAAGTCTGTTATTTTTGGCAATATCCCTGTAGTAATTTCCTTTAATTAATGTCAAATGCATTAATTTCAAACAAAGTACAGCCATCATTATTGCCAATATCACAATAATTATAGTAAATCTATCGTATTTTTCGAGTTTTTTCAAAAATTTATTGTCAAATTTCTTCATTGTGTACCTCAAATAAACTTAAACTTTGGAAATTTAAATATCTTTTTGAACAATCTGAACAAAACATAATACAATAGAACATTTAAAATCATTTCGATTAAAATTGGTCCTTTTAAATAAGCTTTATTGAATCCATTTCCTGTAATGTAGAGTACGAAATAATGAACAAGAGTGTAATACAAAGTCACAAAAAACGTTAGTATCATACCACTTCTTGGATCTTCTTTGTTAATTCCTGCTTCGCTATTTCCAATCAAAAATCCTGATGTAAAATAAATCAACGCTCTTACCCCAATAACTGGACTGAATATCGCATCTTCAATTAGTCCGATTATCATACCGTTTAATGATCCTGTGTACGCACCAAATCCAATGGACAACAACACAACTATCGGAATCGAAATATTCGTGTACACGTTGAACACTGAAATTCTGGAAAGAAGTGTCGCTTGGATTATGATGTCCAACAAAACTATCAAAAATATTTTTAATTTGTTCATCTAATTCACTCCTTGTCCATCCACTATAAGAACGCGGTACATATTGTTGAAGTTGATTTGGGATTTACATTTGACAATTTTGGTGAAATTATCCTTTGTCTTGATAACTTCTGTCACCTCTCCGATTTTGATGTCTCTTGGATACACTCCTCCAAGTCCTGATGTTGTCAAAACATCTCCAACTTTTACATCGGCATTAGAATCGTACATGTATCCTTTGAGAATATCTTTTTCTTTTTCGTTCAAAATCCCAACATCTTCGCTTTTTGCAAGCCTAAATCCAACGTTGTTTCCGCTGTTCATAATAGTATCCACTTTGCTATGGTTAAGTCCAACTTCCGTTACAACTCCAACCAAACCTTTCTCGATTCCATCATTTGAAGAAACAGCCTCAATCACAATGTCACCTTTTTTGATTTTATCCATCGAACCTTTATCAATACTAAATCTTGTAAAAATATTTCCTGGATCTTTTCCTGTTATGAAAGCTTTTGTTTTTATAGTTCTATCCTTACTCAAAAGTTCGTATTCTTCTTGCAAATATCTCTTATCGCTTATAACTTTGTTCAAATTATCTACGTTTTTTCGTAGTTTTGCGTTTTCCACAGTTAATCTCTTATTATCTTCACGCATTTTTTTAGTTCCAAAAACATAATGAACCGACTCTTTGAATTTGGAGCCTATCACATAAAACACTTTGTTAACAGGAGTAATCACTGTTCCTATCGCATTTTCTCCGATAGACATGTAGCTTTTGTTGTGGTTTGATATCGTAATCGTCAATATGAGAAACAAAGTCACTACGAAGAAAAAAACTTGTTTTCTAAGCTTTTTATTATATCCAAACTTAGCCAATTATTTGTCTCCCTTCTTTAAGAATTTGCCAATACCAATTCCCGTGCAATCCATCGGACTATCCACTTTCAACACCTTGATTCCCAAAACATTTGTGATATATTCGTGAATGTAGTCGATAAGGCTCACTCCACCTACAATGTAGATTCCTTCTGCAATAATGTCGTTTGCAATATCTGGCGGAGTTTTCTCCAACACTTTTCTCAATGCTTCAATGCACATATCTGCTATCGGCACAATCGCAGGTGTAATATCCTTCGCCCTAATTTCAACAGATTTTGGCATCGTGGATATCACATCAGTTCCCCCGACAATCATCGTGTTGTTTTCCCTGTCAGAATTCAACGTCGCAATCTTAAATTTAATCGCTTCTGCTGTTGAAATACCAATGTTAACTCCAAATTTTTTCTTCAAAATTTGTTTGATTTCTTGGTCAATATCTTCTCCACCGCTTTTTATGCAATAGCTTGTCACAATTCCACCCAAACTAATCACAGAAGCTTCGATTGTACCTGCACCAATATTTAAAATAATGTGTCCCGTTGGTTCATCCACATCGACACCCAATCCTTTAAGAGAAGCTATGTTTTCTTCAACTAATTTCACACTTCTCGCTCCAGCATTTAACGCCAAATCTTCCACACTTCTTCTTTCAACATCCGTCAAAGATGCAGACACCGATACACACACTTCTGGTTGGAAAACCGAAAAATTTGGTCTCGCTTTTTTAATAAAATACGAAAGCATGCTAACAGTGGATTCAAAATCAGCTATAACTCCGTTTTCAATCGGACTGATTGCTACGATATTGTCTGGAGTTTTGCCAATCATACTTTTCGCTTCAGTTCCCACAGCGACAATATCATAATTATTTATATCTATAGCAACAACGCTAGGTTCGTTGATTATTATTTTCCCATTTTCATCGGAAATAACGGAATTAGAAGTTCCCAAATCAATTCCCAAACCCTCTTGTTGAAATTTAAATAATTTCATTTAAAAATACATTCCTTTCCTCATACTCAGACTATCGTTCGAGCTAACAATAATATGATCTAACACTTGTATTCCTACCAAATCTCCCACTTTATCCAATCTTTTTGTAACTTCAATATCCGCATTTGATGGAATAAGTGAGCCTGACGGATGATTGTGTACTAAAATAATCGAATTCGCTCCCTTTTTAATAGCAGATTTAAAAACTTCTCTAGGATGAACGATAGATTGATTTATAGTACCCTTGCTAATAAGTTCTTTGGAAATAATTCTATTTTTTGTATCGAGAAGTAGTGCATAGAAGTTTTCCACATCGCAACTTCCAATCTCATTACAAAAAATCTCTGCAACACTATCTGGATCATTCAGACTGAAACTATCCATCGCTTTTCTCAAAGCAAGTCTTCTTCCTATCTCGATTCCAGCCAGGATTGATGTAGCCTTTGCCATCCCAATTCCCTTTATTTTCATCAATTCCTCAACGCACAAATCCTTGTAATCATTTTCGTTAATGTAATCGATGACTCTTTTTGAGAGAATTTCTACTCCCTCTTCTTTTATTCCAGTCTTCAATATAATTTGCATCAACTCTTCATCGCTCATTGAAGAAATACCATTGACTTTCATTTTTTCTCTGGGTCTTAGGGACTCATTCATTTCCTTAACTCTCATTGTTATCTCCTATTATTAAACAAATAATTTTTTTGCTTAGAAAGTGCATTTGTTAGGTAATTTGAAGTAAGTCCAACAAATACACCTGTAAATATACTCAAAAACACCAAAATTGGCAAATAAACCAAAATTCTAAGATTGTTCAGCATAACTGCACACACCAAAACTTGCGATAAGTTATGAGTAAAAGCTCCAAACAAGCTAACACCAATCAACGAAAAATATTTTCTCAAATATTTGTTGACCAAATACATCACAACAAGTGAACTTACAGCTCCTGCCAATGAATAGAAAAAGCTTATAACCGCCCCTGTAATTAGCATTAATAAAAATGATTTTAGGATTCCTATTACAAGAGAATCTCTAAATCCAAAAACAATTAAACATGTCAATATTACAATGTTGCTGAGCCCAAGTTTTGCTCCAGGCATTACGATTGGAAGTGGAATCATCGACTCAATCAAGCTTACAACCAATGCAACTGCCGTTAAAATAGGAATATGTAATCTTTTCATCAATAATTCACCACATCAATATCATCTTTGTTTTGCTTGTTAGCCTTAATTTCTACAACTAATTTGTTCGGCAAACAAACAATAACATCCCCTGGTTTATCTATCTTTCCTTTTAGCATACACAACTTGTCCGGACAATCGGATTCAGTAATTGAAACGCTATATCCATGAATATGAACAACGTTGTGACCGTATTTATTATCGATTTTATAATCATAATGATCGATTGGAAGTGTAATTTGTTTGATTTCTTTTCCATTCACTTGAATTGAAACGTATTTATCTTGTGCATTTACGTTATTATAATTTAAAATCACAAACAAGATGGCCGAAAAACACAACAAAAATCCAATCAAAATTTTATCGTATTTAGTCATAAATTTCTCCTTTAAACTACCTTATAGTTTATCATTTTATCGTGTATCTTTTCAAGATTAAACAAAAACGAAAATTCATTTGCAAATAAAAAGAACCTCGAAACTTTAAATATTTCGAAGTTCTTCAATTAAACTATTAATGATTTTTCAAAAAATTTTTTAATGAGTTTTTCCACCTGTAACTTTGATGTCTTCATCATTGTCTATTACAGCTTCAATTGCTTTTTCCAATGCCTTTGCAATTGTATCCAAGTTCATTGAAGCAGTGTGTGGTTTATTCAAAACTTGTTCTGGTAAGAATGGAATGTGAATAAATCCTGTTCTCATATTAGGATATTCAGTAGCTCTTAGATGAGCCATTCCGTATGCAACATGATTACAGATGAATGTTCCTGCAGTGTTTGACACAGATGCTGGAATGTTTGCTGATTTTATGTTTTCAACCATTGCTTTGATTGGTAAAGTCAACAAATATGCATCAGGACCATCTTCGGCGATTTTTTCGTCGATTGGTTGGTTTCCCTCGTTATCCTTAATTCTACAATCATCAACGTTGATTGCGACTCTTTCTACAGTGATGTCTTCACGTCCACCAGCTTGTCCAACTGATATTACAACATCTGGTTTAACTTCTTTTATTTTTTCTTTTAATTTGTCTACACTTTTTCCAATAACTGTAGGAATTTCTATTTTGATTATTTCATTTCCTTTAATTGAATCAGGTAATAGCTTAACTGATTCAATAGCAGGATTGATTTTTTCTCCACCAAATGGATCAAAACCTGAAACTAATATTTTCATAAATTTACCTCCTAAAATGCTAATATCATTAATAATACAACATGAACAACAACTAGAGCTAAAGCAACTGGAAGTTGTGCTTTAATAACTCCGTTTTTATCTTTCATCTCTAAGATTGCAGCTGGCACTATGTTAAAGTTTGCTGCCATTGGTGTCATCAAAGTACCGCAGTAACCAGCAGTCATACCAAGTGATGCTACAACAGCAGGATTTGCACCTTTTGCCATCAATAAAGGAACACCAATTCCTAGAGTAATAACAGTAAATGCAGCAAATGCATTACCCATTATCATCGTAAATATAACCATTCCAACAATATATGCAACAGCGGCTGCAAATACTCCCGCATCGCCTACAATTCCAGCAGCCAAGCTACCTATTAGTTTACCTACCCCTGCAGATGCAAATATAACTCCCAAACCACCTAATAATTGTGGTAGTAATGATGAAGATCCAACTTGCATCAACATTTTAGTAGTGTCCTCAGCAGTTTCTTTTGCTTTTGGTTTTGCAATAATAATCGCAATAATCAAAGCCAATAATGATGAAATAGTAAGAACTTGAGCAGCTGACAATGAGAATACTGCGTCAGAATTTTTCAATGGAATCTTAAATGATTTCAATTGCGATAGAAGCATTGCACTAATTCCCATTACTAAAGCCGGAATAAAAATCTTGCCTCCAACTTTTTCAGCATTTTTCTCTCTTTCTTCTTCTGTTAGTTCTTTAAATTCTCCTGGTTTGATTTGGTTAGCAATTGATAAAACTCCCAATAATAAAAGTATAACACCTACAATTATTCCACCAGATTCTACATGTCTAACCAAGAATCCTCCACCGGCAAATAATATTCCCAATAATATCCAGAAAATCATTGTACCAATCTTTGCTTCTTTGTTGAGTCTTGCACGGATACCAGTCATTATGCAGATAATTCCACATAAGATGTATGCTATCTCATCAAGAGCTACTTTATTATCTACAAAAAAATCAAGCATTTTTCATATCCTTTCTAAGTTTCATTTCAAAAACAGCACATTGTATAAGTGCAATAATCAACATACTAACACCTGCAAATATAGACCATTTAGCTATTTCTGCCGTGTCCAATGGGAATCCTGCATCTTTTAAAGTAGTTTGCATTAAAAGTACACCAGATGCCAATGGAAATATATTTTGTCCGTAGAAGTTACCATAGTTTTCTACAGCAGCAGCAAGACCTTTTAATTCATCAAGTCTAACTTCTGTCAAATCTACTTTCTTTCTTGCAGCACCTTCTGCCATTGGTAAAATCAATGGACGTATAAATTGAACGTGTCCACCAAGTCTTAAAGAAAAAGCAGCTGCTATCCATCTAATGAATAAATAAATCCATAAAACAGACGCTGCACTAGCCATTTTAAATTTCGATATAAAATCTCTAGCCTTTTCCTTTAGTCCGTATCGTTCCATAATCGCGATAACAGGGAATGAAATCAAGAACAAACTCATCAGTCTATTGTTGACAAATCCCTCTCCCATAATTTTCAAAGTGCCTGTTAATCCGAGACCTCCTGCAAGACCTGTAACAAGACCTGCCAAGAGAACTATTCCCAAAACATCTAGTTTTAGTGCGAATCCAACGACAATAATTAATATTCCTATGAAAACTAAATATTCTCCCATACTTTGCTCCTTAATTTTATTAGCCAAATAGATTTTAGCTTCTTAAGATTATACCCGATACTTTTTTATTTTAAACTTTTAATTAAATTTTATTTTCAATTTCATTGTTGCGTTATTTTTATTCGTTAAATTTATAATAATTAATCTCAAAAAAACAGACCGTAAAATTTACGGTCTGTAAAATATTAAGCTTCTTTAACAGCAGCTTCTTGAGCTTTTGCTTTAGCTTGTTCTTCTTTTATTTTTAGTCCTGGATAAATAGCTTTTGTAGGACATTTGTCTACTGCTTTTTGAACTTGTTCTGGATCTAATCCTTCAGCATTGTTGAAGTGAGCTAAGTTATCTTCAACGCTGAATCCGTCTGGACACATCTTAGCGCAAATTCCACAAGCAATACATCCAACTTTACAGTATTGTCTTACATCTTTACCTTTATCGTGACTGTTACATCTTACATAAACGTCTTGATCATAGTCAACAAGTTTAATAATATTTCTTGGACAAATTTCAATACATTTTTTACAAGATGTACATTTTTCTTTGTCTACTAATGCAATGCCATTTACAATGTGAATCGCATCGAAGTCACACACATCTACACAAGTTCCGCAACCCAAACATCCGTCTGGACAAGTTTTGCTTCCACCTTGAAGATTGTGGTTAACTCTACAATCCATAATACCTTTGTATTTGAATTTTTCAGTAGCGTATTCTGGAGTTCCTTGGCACATTACACATGCAACTTGCTTTGCAGAATCCACTGCGTCAGCTCCCATGAATGCTGCTAATTTGTCGGCAGTTTCTTTTCCACCAACTGGACAAGAATTACAAGGTGCTCCTTTGTTTACGATGGCATCTGCAAGTCCGTCGCAACCTGGAAATCCACAGGCACCACAGTTTGCGCCCGGTAACATTTCTCTTACTTTAAGTACTCTTCTATCAACTTGAACTTCGAATTTTTTAGATGCAAAACCCAAAAGCAATGCAAATAAAATTCCTAGTGCTCCCAAGATTATAAATGGAGTTAAAATTGTCATTTATTACCTCCTATACCAATCCGCCGAATCCGAAGAATGTCATCGCCATTAATCCAATAGTAATAAATGCGATTGGTACACCTTTAAAACTTTCAGGAATATTTTTGTTCATTGCGATTCTTTCTCTGATTGCAGCTAATAAAGTTATCGCTAAAATGAAACCTAGTGAAGCACCGATAGCACTTGCTAATGTTTCAATTAAGTTGTATTTTTCTTTTACGTTTGCTAATGCAACACCCAATACTATACAGTTTGTAGTTATAAGAGGCAAGAACACACCAAGTGCGGAGTACAAGTTTGGACTCATTTTCTTTAATGCCATTTCTACGAATTGTACCAATGTCGCAATAACCAATATGAACACTATCGTTTGTAAGTATTCAATGTGAAATCTTTCTAGTATTTGAATTTGTAGAACGTAAGTTACGACAGATGCTATTGTGATAACGAAGAATACTGCCATACCCATACCAATAGCTGTTTCAGTTTTTGAAGATACACCTATCAATGGGCAAAGTCCTAAGAATTGACCAAATACGTAGTTGTTTACTAATAAGTAAAGAACTATTATTTTAAATATATTTGCTAACATTAGTCTTCACCTCTCATATTGTTCTTCTTTCTTTCTTGTCTTGATAAGAAATAATTGTAAGTAGCTAACAATATTCCAAGTACCATGAATGCTCCTGGAGCTGCTGACATGATACCAATTGGTGGAATGTTTCCTATTACAAGTTTTCCTAAGATTTTTCCTGAGCCTAATAATTCTCTAATGAATGCAACCAAAATGATTACAACTCCATATCCCAAACCATTAGAGATACCATCTAATAATGACAAGAATACACCATTTTTAGATGCGAAAGATTCTGCTCTTGCTAAGATTATACAGTTTACAACGATTAGAGGAACGAATGCTCCCAATGAACTGTATAATGCTGGAACAAATGCTTCAAGTATCATTGAAACTAATGTTACGAATGTTGCGATTACAACGATATATGCCGGAATTCTTACTTTATCCGGAATAAAATTTCTAAGTAATGATATTACTATGTTTGAACAAATCAAAACGAATGTGAACGCCGCAGTCATACCAATTGCGTTTTCTACTGATGTAGATACACCAAGTACAGAACACAAACCTACCAATTGGATTAAAACTGGGTTGTTCTTAAGAATGCTGCTTTTGAAAACTTTAGCCGCTTTACCTTTTTCCATAATTTCCCTCCTATTTTAATCCCGCATTAGCTTTTTGAGCTACGTTCAATGCGTTTTTGGCTGCTGTAGTGGAATAAGTTGCACCACTTAAAGCTTGAATTTCGTTGTCAGCTTGTGGTTTTTTCACAGCTGCTATTTCTTTTTCCATAGATTTTCCAATAACTGAATCTACGAATTCTGGATCCCCAATTCTACTTCCAATTCCTGGAGTTTCTTGTGATTCAAGAATTGAATATCCTACGATTTTATTTTCATTGTTTACACCAAATACGAAAACAACATTTCCTGAATATCCGCCAACGCCTATTGCTTTATATACATGACCTACTGGTTTGCCACCTTTGATAGCTTCTTGTACGTCATCTAAGTTTTCGTCTTTTGCTTTCAAATCTTTGATTTTTGCTTCATCAAGCGGTTTAAAAGATTCTGCATCAGGAAAAGCTACCTTCAAAGATTTTTGATAATTTTCTAATCTTTTAGCTTCGATAATCGGTTCTGTAACTTGGTTTGCAAATGCAAGTACAACCGCACTAATTGCTGTGATTATAAACAATCTAATAGCTAAATTTATTGAACTTCTCATATTCCTTGTTTACCTCCTCTACCAATTGGTGTTGGAACTGTATATTGATCGATAAATGGTACTGCACAGTTCATGAAGATTATCGCATAAGATACACCTTCTGGAAGGTTACCAAATTGTCTTATGATAGCTGTAAAGAAACCACAACCAATAGCAAATATAATTTGTCCTTTTGGAGTAACTGGACTAGTTGAATAATCTGTAGCCATGTAGAATGCTCCCAAGATTAAACCACCAATAAATATGTTCATAAAAGCGTCTTGAATTCCTACGCCACAAATAAGTAATGTAACAAATGTTGTTGCGATGTAAACTAATGGAATTCTAAGATTGATTACTCTTCTGTATAATAGATAAGCTACACCGATAAGTAATGCTATTGCACTTACTTCCCCGATTGTACCACCCATGTGTCCTATGATGGCATTCATAAAACCAACTGGTTGACCACCTGATAAAACTGTCGCATAACTTTCAGCGTCCACTGCTTTTTGTGTTAGTGGAGCAGTGTAGTTACTCATTGCTTGTGCCCAACTTGCCATCAAGAAAGCACGTCCTGCTAATGCAGGGTTCATGAAGTTTGAACCAATTCCTCCAAATAATTGTTTTACAATTATGATTGAAAATACCGATCCTATGATGATCATTGGAATTGGCAAAGTAACTGGAACGTTGTAAGCCAAAAGCATACCTGTTACAACAGCTGATAAATCGCTAATTGTAGAAGGTTGTTTCATTATTTTTTGATAACAATATTCTGATAATACACAAGCTATAACTGCTGATAATACCAAAACTAAACTTCTCATTCCGAATTCGTAAACACTCACTATCAAAGCAGGAACTAAAGCGATGATAACATCAAGCATAATTCTTTGAATAGATTCTGCACTTCTTTGATGAGGAGCAGCTTCTACGATTAAATGAGATAAGTCGTATTCTTTTTGTACAATTTCTTTATTTTCCATAGACTATCCCCTTTTCCTTTGTTGTGCTTTTAATTGAGTCTTTGCGTGTACAATTGCTTCAACTAATGGTCTGTTTGATGGACAAATATAGCTGCAAGTACCACATTCGATACAATCATTCAAATGCATTTTTTCTGCTCCTTCAAAATCACCGTTCAATGATTTTAATTGTAAGAACAATGGTAATAAGCCGATAGGACATACATCCACACACTTAGCACATTTAATACAAGGTTCTGGAGAAGCAAGAGTTGCATCTTTTTCGTTCATGCAAATAATTCCACCTGTTGTTTTAACAGTTGGAGCTTCCAAATTGTATTGGCAAGCACCCATCATAGGTCCACCAACTACAATCTTATATGGTGTTTCTTTGAATCCGTCGCAATAATCTACTAAATCTTTGAATTTAGTACCTACAGGAACGTATATATTTTTAGGTTCTTTGATAGCTGAACCTGTCATTGTTACAATTCTATGAGTCAAAGGAATACTATGAACTACAGCATCGTAAATTGCCATAGCACTTGAAATATTCAAACCTTGAACTCCTCTTTCGTTTGATCTTTGAGCTTTCGAAATCTTCTTACCAGTAATTGCATTGATAAGTCTTCTTTCGTCCCCTTGTGGGTATTTTGTTTTAACAGAGCAAATCGAAATATTTTTCTCATCCTTAGCGGCATTTTTCAAAATTCCGATAGCTTTTTGTTTGTTATCCTCAACCCCTATGTATCCTTTGTCGCAATCCATCAATTTCATGATAATTTTCAATCCACCGATAGCTTTTTGAGGATATAATTCCATGTTAAGTTGGTCACTAGTTAAATAAGGTTCACATTCTGCCCCGTTTAAGATAACTTGCTCGATTTTTACATCGGGTTTTTTATTCATCTTAAGATGTGTAGGGAATCCTGCTCCACCCAAACCTACTATACCAGCTTCTTTTATTCTCTCTAGGATAACTTCTTTTGATAATTGTGTGAAATCATCATTTGTTTCAGTGTATCCTAACTCGTTTAAACCGTCTGATTCGATTACTACGACTTCACCTTTTTGACCATTTGACAATACCATTTGCTCAATTTTCATAACCTTTCCACTAACTGAACTGTGAACAGGCGCTGAAATAGTCGCTTTAGATTCACCAATTTTTTGGCCCACTTTAACCTCGTCGCCTACTTTTACTATAGGTGTACAAGGCGCACCAATGTGTTGATGCAATGGGATGTAAACCATTTTAGGTTCAAAATTTGTATCTAAAGGACAATTTTGAGTGTAGGATTTATGATCATCCATGTGAAATCCGCCCTTAAAAGTCAGATTTTCTAAACTCATTTTTTCACCCCTTTAATAAAATAAAAAATGGTGCAGAGAAAGAGACTTGAACTCTTACGGGATTACTCCCACTGCCCCCTCAAGACAGCGTGTCTACCATTCCACCACCCCTGCGTGATAAAGACCTTTATTAAAAAGGTCTTTTAATATTTATTAATAATATTTTTGATTAATTTAATGTAGTTTTTCGCCCAAACCTTGAAACTTTTGTGCATATTTTCTTCTAGCTTAGTATCTTCGTAGAAGATCTTGTAAATATTGTATTGGTTTTCAACCTTTACAACGTAGTATTTCGTCTCAGAAGATGGAATATCGTCTAAAGTTTGACCATCTTTTGAAAAAGATTCGTTCGACAACCATTCTTTTACATTTCCAATTCCACCGTTGTAAGCAGCAATCGCCAAATCGTGGTTTTTGAAATGATGCAACAAATACGATAAATATGCAGTACCCATCTCAATGTTTTTGTCAGGTTTTTTCAAATCATCCATTGTAAAGTGAGTATTTCTCATATTGTTAATACTTTCAGCAGTGTCTGGCATCAATTGCATAAGCCCCAAAGCTCCAGCCTTTGATTTTACACTTGGATCAAAGTTAGATTCAACTTTAATGACACTCATAACCAAAAGTGGATCAACGTTGTATTCTTTTGAGTATGTATTAACTAAATCGACATATTTAACTGGCCTTGTCACTGTAGAATAAGCGCTCACGCCAAATCCAACTAAAAACACAATCACAATAATTGAAATAATCGTGATTAAAAATCTTTTAATAAATTTCATAATTTTTTCCTATCTATTAGTTCGTCAACTTTGAGTATTAAATCTGATTCAGTCGTGTTGTTTACAATAACTTCGTCAAATTCACTAATTTTTTTCTCATAATCTAGTTGGGAATTAATTCTTGTAACAGCAGTATCGTAATCAAAGTTGTTTCTATCGATTATTCTTTGAATTCTAATGTCCCTGTCAGCTACAACTACCCAATCTTCATCGACGTTGATATATTTGTCAAGCAAATCTTTGCTTTCCAAATACATAGAAATTTCTAGAAAAATCAAATCAGACTTTTCCTTCTTAATTCTTTTTACTACTCTTAATATTATATCAGTATGTGTCAATTCTTCAAGCTTTTTTAATAATGTTTTTGAATTAAATACAAGTTTGGAAAGTTTTTTTCTATCTATGTCAGAATTTTCATCTAAAATTTCTTTTCCAAACTCATCAATAAGCTTGTAATAAAGATCTGTACCTTGCTCATAGATTTGGTGAGTAATCTCATCCAAATCTATTACAACAAAGCCTTTTTCTCTTATTCTTCTGCACACCGTGCTTTTCCCGCTGGCGATATTGCCACAAACTACGATGATTTTTTTATTTTGCATCATACCAATTATCTGCACTGTTTACGTCTATCTTCATATCGACTTTCAAATCAACAGCATGTGTCATGACATCTTTCATTATTTCAAGAACTTTTTCTCGTTCGTCTTTTGGACAATCAACAATAAGCTCATCGTGAACTTGCAAAATCAATTTTGCTTTAAGTTTTTCTTCGTTCAATCTATTGTAGAATTTGACCATTGCAACTTTGATGATATCCGCTGCTGATCCTTGGATTGGCGTGTTAAGTGCCACACGTTCCCCAAAACTTCTAACATTGTAGTTTTTGGATTTCAATTCTGGAATGTATCTTCTTCTGTTCATAATAGTTTCAACGTAGCCTTTTTCCTTGCCAATTGCAACTATATCTTCCATGTATTGTTTGATACCTTTGTAAGTGTCCAAATAATTTTCGATGTATTCTTTGGCTTCTTTTCTACTTATGTGCAAATCTTTACTCAAAGAATAATCTCCAATTCCGTAAACAATACCGAAGTTTACAGCCTTTGCGTTGGATCTTTGAAGTGATGTTACCTTATCAAAATCAACCTTGAACACTTCGCTGGCAGTTTTTCTGTGAATATCCGCACCGTGCTTGAATGCATCAAGCATAACCTCATCATTTGCCAAATCAGCCAACACTCTAAGCTCAATTTGTGAATAATCCGCATCCAACAACATATTTCCTTCGCTTGGAACAAATGCTTTTCTAATTAATCTTCCTTCTTCAGTTCTAATAGGAATATTTTGCAAGTTAGGATTAGTAGAGCTAATTCTTCCAGTTTGTGCGATAGTTTGTTGGAAAGTCGTGTGAATTTTGCCGTCTTTTTTGATTAAATCCACCATTCCATCGATATATGTTGTTTTAAGTTTCGTAATTGTTCTGTATCTTAAAATGTAGTCGATAATTTCGTGTCTTCCACTTAAAGCTTCCAAAACTTCTTGGTCTGTCGATGGGCCTGTTTTGTTCTTCTTTATCACAGGAAGCTCTAAATCTTCAAACAACACTTCTGCCAATTGCTTTGATGAGTTGATGTTGATTTTCTTTCCGATAAGTTCTTCAACACTTTTTTCGATTGATTTTATCTCATCTTCGAAAAGTTCTCCCATCTCGACCAAAGTTTCTTTCTTGACACAAACTCCCGTAAATTCCATGTCACACAAAACTTTTATCAAAGGAATTTCAACATCTCTGTACAGATGCATCATATCTTCTTCTTCTATTTCTGAAATCTTTTCGTACAATTTATTTGTAAACATCATGTATTTCACAATGTAATTGTCGATTTCTTTCTCGTCAGATTCCAAAATAGTCTTCTTGGATTTGCCTTTTCCTGTAATATCTTCAAGCGGCTTGAAATCATATCCGATAACTTTAGGGTCAGATCTTTCCATACTATAACTTGTCTTGGATGGATCGAGCAAATATTCTATGATTACAACATCATCGTAATTGTACGAAATGCCGATACCATATCGCATCAAATGATAAATACATGGTTTGATATCAAATGAAAGCTTGCTGATATCTTTCGATTCGAATTCTTCCTTGAATAATTCTACAAGATCTACGTTTCTTGTAATGTACACCTTGTCAGTGTAAATAGCAAAAATCACAGGCTCATTGTCCACATAATAATCATCATTGAACAATGCAAAAGTAAACTTTTTGTTCTCTTTAATATAAGCTTTAATTTCATCTACTTTTTCATCTAAGTTTTCATATTCAAACTTTTCATTGGATTCTTCGTTTGGAAGTTTTTTGATAAAACTGTTGAATTCAAGTTTAGTAAGGACTTCAATCAGATGATCATTGTCAGCTTCTTTTATAGTACAATCCTCGATTCCAAATCCCATTAAATCTTCAGGAACATCTGTATTAATCGTTCCAAGCTCTCTACTCAAATATGCAATGTCTTCTCCATCAATGACTTTTTGCTTAGTTTTCTTGCCGGAAATTTCATCGACATGCTCGTACAATCCTTCAATGCTTCCGTATTTTTGAATGTATTTAAGAGCAGTCTTTTCTCCAACGCCATCAATTCCGGGAATATTGTCCGATTTATCTCCCATCAAACCTTTCAAATCAATCATTTGTTTAGGCGTAATTCCGTATTCTTCTTTCAAAACATCTACATCATAGATTTTTGTTTCAGTGATTCCTCTTTTTGTAAGGACAACTTTTGTGTTATTGTCAATAAGCTGCAGATAATCCTTGTCACCAGTCAATAAATACACATCGTAATCTTTTGATGAAGCTTGTTTTGCCAATGTTCCTGCAATGTCGTCTGCTTCATATCCTTTCAAATCAATGTATGAAACTCCCATCGCTTTCAACAATTCTTTTAACATATCGAATTGGCCGATTAATTCTTCCGGAGTTTCTTGACGATTGCCCTTGTATTCAGAATATTTTTCGTGTCTGAAAGTTGGCTCTTTTCTATCAAAACACACAACTACAAGATCTGGATTGATTTTTCCCATAACAGAATAATACATATTCATAAATCCAAACACACCATTAGTGTGAATTCCATCTTTTGTTGTCAAATCTCTGATAGCATAAAAACCTCTGAATAAAAGAGATGAGCCGTCAATAATTAAAGCTTTTTTTGACATTTTATAATCCCTTGTTTTCTTTTTCGAAAGCCATTATCTTGTCCACTCTTCTTTGGTGACGACCAGCTTCGAATTCATTTTCCAAGAAAGTTTTGATGATTAGTTTGGCAACTTCATCTCCAATTACACGCGCTCCGAAGCAAAGCACATTTGCATTATTGTGGTTTCTGCTCATTTTCGCACTGTACACATCAGACACACAAGCCGCTCTTATTCCTTCGAATTTGTTCGCAGCCAAGCTCATGCCAATACCTGTTCCACAAATCAAAATTCCCAAATCAGAATTTCCTTTTTGGATTTCTTCGCAAACTTTCTTTGCATAATCTGGATAATCTACTGAATCAGCTGAATTTGTTCCCAAATCCACAACTTGATTTCCCAAACTTTTTATATATTCAACCATTGAATCTTTTAATTCAAATCCACCGTGATCGGCTGCTATTGCTATTTTCATAAAAACCTCCAAATATATTATTACCTACATTTTATAATATGTTCATATATTTATCAATTATTTGAAGAATTACACATTTTATGGTAAAATATAGTTGTAAAAATATGGGGATGTCTTGGTTTCGACAGGGATATTGAAGTTTGAATAGCGAGTCGTTTTCGTCTACAAACGTAAAAAAAGGACAACTAAATATAAACGCTGAAGATAATAACTTCGCATTAGCTGCCTAATAACGGCGGCCGATTCAAAAACTAGAAAATCGTCCTGCGTTTTCTTTTTGAATCTCAACTAATGAGCAGGAACATCTCGTATATTTTCCTCTGGTATATGAGATTATTTAAGAGGATATATCGATCATAGTTTTGTCAGTTAAATTTTGATCGACGAATAAAAATTAATTGACTGCACTCGGAGAAGTTCTTAGGGATATATTTTTGGACAGGAGTTCGATTCTCCTCATCTCCACCATATATTTTGAAATTAGCTCATTTTAACTCAAAACGTTGATAAATGGGCTTTTTTGTTTTTAAACATAAGTATTTTTGCCTAAATATCTCAAGTTTTTTAAAAATTTTTCGGTAAAACTTTCGGTAAGAATTTTTCTTCACTGATTTTATACAGTTTCTTGTATATTAAAGTCTGATTTTGAATATAAAAAAAGAGAGTCGCTAAAACTCTCTATTTCTAAAATTTAATACCAAAATTTTATTATTTCAATTCATTAATAATTACCGTGGAATTATCCCCCGCAAACACGTTGTGTTTTAAATTAGTTTGAGTATCAATGTATTCGATACATTTGTCATCGTAAGTAAAATCAAATTTTCCTTCTTTTTTGAAAATTTCTTTTCCTTCTGCATTATAAATTATGATTTCTCTTTTGATTCCACCGCTGTATTCGCTTTTTACATTTTTCTTAAATCTTTGAAATCCTGCTGATTTGAACACCAATGCGCTGCATGATGCCAAGAAAATAAGTACAACTATCAATATTATCCATATTTTCTTTTTTACATTTTTCGTTTTGTTTTCTTCTGACATTTTACTCTCCTTTTTATTTGTCCAATTTTTTTGTGAAACGCTTTCCAAAATCTAAAACTACGTTTTAAAATATCGTTGTTATTCATCATGATAAAACACTTTAACACGATGCTATTTATCTGTTAAAAATTTCGTTTTTTATTTGACTAAACGATTCAAATATTGTTATAATATTATTATAGCAGAAACATATTGTTTTTGTACAACTTACAAAAGGAGTGATTTATTATGGCAAACGGAGTACTTCATATTCCAGGTTTCATTTATTTCGGAGAAGGAACTTTTTCAAAATTAAGTGAATTGAAAGGTAAGAAAGCAATTATTGTTACAGGTGGAAATTCTATGAAGAAAAACGGTTTCGTAGATAGAGCTTGTGAAGAATTGAAGAACGCAAATATGGAAGTATGCGTTTTTGATGGCGTTGAAGAAAATCCATCAGTTAAAACTGTTGAAGAAGGCGCTAAGAAAATGCAAGAATTCCAACCAGATTGGATAATCGCATTAGGTGGCGGTTCTGCAATGGACGCTGCAAAATGTATGTGGGCTTTTTATGAACATCCTGAATTAAAATTCGAAGATATCATTGAACCAGGATCTCTTCCAGAACTTCGTAAAAAAGCAAAATTCGTTGGTATACCATCAACTTCAGGTACTGCAAGTGAAATTACTGCATTCTCAGTTATCACTGATACTGAAAAACACATCAAATATCCATTAGTATCTGATCACATTGTTCCAGACATCGCTATAGTAGATCCTGTTCTACCATCTAAGATGCCAAAATCAGTTACAGCAAATACTGGTATGGACGTTGTAGCACACGCTACAGAAGCATTAGTATCTAATATCGCTAACGATTATACTGACGCACTTGCAATTCACGCATTGAAATTGGTATTTGAATATTTACCAAAAGCTTGCGAAAATCCAGACGACATGGAAGCTCGTGAAAAAATGCATAATGCATCAACAATGGCAGGTATCGCATTTACATCAGCTTCACTTGGTTTAGTTCACTCATTAGCACACAAAATTGGTGGCGAATTTGGAATTACTCACGGACTTGCTAACGCAATTCTACTTCCATACATCACACAATTTAACAGAAAAGCTACTAATAAAGTTGATTGGATTGAAAAAGAATTAAACGTAAAAGATTATCCAATTGCTGTTAGAGAATTAGCTAAGAAAGTTGGCATTCCACCAACATTGAAAGAAGTTGAAGAAAAATTCGGATTTAACAAAGAAAAATTTGACGCTGTATTGGATGAAATGAGCAAGAATGCTTACGAAGATCCATGTACTTTGACAAATCCACGTGAATCAAATCCAGAAATAGTAAAAATGATATATACTCACGCTTACAACGGCGAAGATATAACAGAATAAATTTAATAGCAAAATAATTTATGTATAAAATCTGAACTGACCTCAAAAGTTGGACCTAAAAACTAACTTAAGGAGGTCAGTTTTTAATGGCAAAATATAGAACATAATTTAAAGTAAAAGTAGCAAAATAATATTTAAAATCTATCATATCATATAAATATTTATCAGAAAAATTTAGAAGATAATTCATTAACACAGGCACAATTAAAAGAAAAAATAAAGAAATTAGAAGAAAAAAACTATGACCTGAACCCGTAAACACGGAATAATTTAATAATATTTTAAGCGGAATGTAATCTGTACATAACAGGGGACATTCCGTTTAATTTTGTTTTAATCCTATCTTCATTGTACCATTTAATATATTTTGGGTATGTGAAAAGTTTTGTATATCAGATCCTCCTGATAGGTTGTGAGCTGATATTTTTTTAAAATATACTTTTATTACTAAAATCTGAAAGTTCAGATATTTGTAACCTAATTTTGGCACAATTAAACTAAAAGGTCAAGATTTTTCAAAATCTACCTTTTTTATTATCTTTATGGCAAAATTTAGATTCTGCCTTCAAAAAATATTGATAGTTGTGACAGTATTTGATCCCATCCTCTTATTCTACTTGTCCATTTACTTGAAGCATCTACCATCGCTAGATACAGGCTTTTTTGTAGGGCGTAGTCGCTTGGAAATATTGTTTTGTTTTTTGTTACTTTTCTAAGTTGTCTATTAAAATTTTCTATGCTATTTGTTGTATATATTAGTTTTCTTATTCCTTCTGGATATTTGAAATATGTTGATAATTCTGCCCAGTTATTTCTCCATGAATTTACACACATTGGGTATTTTTTGCCCCATTTTTCTTCAAATATATCTAGATTACTTAGTATTAGTTTTTCTGTTGATGCTTTGTATACTGTTTTTAAGTCTTTCATTAGCTCTTTTATATCTCTATATGATACGAATTTTGTTGAATTTCTTATTTGATGAATTACGCATTTTTGAATTTCTGTTTTTGGATATACACTTTCTATTGCTTGGCTAAATCCTGATAAATTATCTGTTGAGACTATTAATATATCTTCTAATCCTCGTTCTTTTAATTGATTTAATACCAATAGCCAGTATTTACTTGATTCATTTTCTCCTACCCACATTCCAAGTATTTCTTTGTATCCTTCTGTATTGTATCCTAGTGCTATATATACTGCTTTTTTTACTACTATGTTATTTTCTCTTACATGATAGTGTATTGCATCTAAAAATACAAATGGATATACTTTTTCTAGTGGCCTATTTTGCCATTCTTCAATAGTTGGTAGTATTTTATTTGTTATTTTGCTTACCATGGATTCTGATATTCCAAATCCATAGATTTCTTTTATGTGTGTTGATATGTCTCTTGTTGTCAGGGCCTGCCCCAGCCAATAATATCCAACGAATGAAATGAGTTTATGATATTATTAGGCGAGGGTATTCCTTTTGCATACATAGATATTATTTGGTTTTCTATGTTTGATATGTCTTTTTGATATTTTTTCAATGCTTGTGGCTCAAAAGATCCTTCTCTGTCTCGTGGAATGTTTAGGTCTATGTTTCCGTATGATGATTTAACTGTTTTTTTACTTGATCCATTTCTTGTGTTTAATGACAGTGGCTTTTCACCATATTCATAATCTAGATGTTCATCTAACTCTGCTTTTAACATTTGCTCCATTGTGTCGCCTAGAATAGCTTTCAAAGCTTCTTGAAAATCTTGTACTGTTTCTGGTTGATACTCTTCGATTAACATCTTGGATATTTTGTTGAGTCTTGTTTCTGGTCTTTTTCTTGGCATTTTAAAATCCTCCTGATTTCTATTATATCAGGAGGATTTTACACACAAACTATTTCACAGTCTCTGGTAAGAGTTGATACGCAAATTATCTCACACTCTTTTAATCTTAAAAACTAAAACTTTTGTATTGCTATACTATTATTTCTCTTCGTTTTTGTCTTTTTTCTTAAATCCAAAGAAGGCACCTGCTACTGACATAAATCCTGCTGCCGACATCATTATGATTTCGCTAATATTCCCAGCTTTTGGTAATATATGCTGATTTTTTCTAATCACATTACCTTTAATATTTCTGCTTTTATCAATTTTATTAGGTGAATTTGTTTTGTCAGTAGTCTTGTTGATTTCAACTGTTGTAACGGAGTCTTTTTCACCTAATTTATAAGCTTTGTCGTTCTTTTTGTTTGAAGATTTACTAGTCTTTATTTCTTCTTTTTCATTTGTTTCAGACTTATCAACATTAACAATTTTTTTGCTTTCAGAGCTATTTTTTTTATCATCAGAAATTTTAACTTCAGTATCATTAGCTAAATCCGATTGTTTTAAATTATCGTCACTTGATACGTCTGTTGAATCTTCTGTTTCTTTTGGTTGGCAAGTATTTTCTTGAGATGTTTCCTTTTTCTTATTAATATCGAATGAAGATTTACTAGTCTTTATTTCTTCTTTTTCATTTGTTTCAGACTTATCAACATTAACATTATTTTTGCTTTCAGAGCTATTTTTTTTATCATCAGAAATTTTAACTTCAGTATCATTAGCTAAATCCGATTGATTTGAATTATCGTCACTTGATACGTCTGTTGAATTTTCTGTTTCTTTTGGTTGGCAAGTATTTTCTTGAGACGTTTCCTTTTTCTTATTAATATCGAATGTAGGTTTGTTTTCTTCTTGTTCTTTTACCTTAATTTTCTTAAAAGTTGAATTTATTTTTGTTTCTTCTGTTACGAACAAAACATAACCTGATTCTTTTTTGTCCTTTACTCCTGAAATTTCCCAGCCATCAAATTGATATCCTTCTGCTACTTCTCCATTATAAGCTGGAAGAACGAAATCTTCACCTTTTACTAGTTCATTTTCCTTATTATCTATAGTAAGCTTGACTTTTTCTGGTTCTATAGGAGTTAATGATCCAGCTTTTTTGTCAAAGCTAAATTCCTTTACCCTAGTATTGTTTGCAAAGTCTTTTACTACAAACTTGATTGTTAGCTTATCATCTTTTATATCTTTGATATCTTCTAAGGACTTGTATGCTTTACCATTTACAAAGATTTGTTTGTCTTGGATTTCTCCAGCTTTATCGCCATCTCTCTTATCTGTAACATTGAATTTGATAAATTTATCTTTTTCATATTCAATAGCTGTGTTACCATCATCTTTTTGTTCAATTTCTGGTTTTACAGTATCATAGAGGAATTGATAGTGAACTCCAACAGCCTTGGCATTAAGATTACTATAACCAGTTTGTAGATAGACATTGCCATCCATATCTTTAACTTCATCTGGGAATCCATTTGCCTTATAATCTTTCATTCCCCAATCCATGATATCCCCATCTTTTACATCAAGTTTTATATTAAAGTCTCTTGTATTGTCAATGTGTAAATCACCATATATTAAATAATTATCTACAACTGACTCATTAACTCTCATTTCCCAGTTAAATCCACCTTTATCAGAAATTTTTCCTTTTAGATAAAATTCTGGATTTCTTACGTAAATCTTATTAGATTTAGAAGGATTAAAGTAATTTTTATCCATTGATAGATTCACAGGCTTTGTATCGATAAATAGCATTGCACCGTCTTCTTTAATGGCTTCAACGTTTGATTTATCATCTCCGATATATTCCTTGCCATCTTTGCCAAGAAGAACTAGTTTAGAAGGATCATCTACAAGCTTTCCATCCTTATCTATAGCCTCTCCCTTATCATTAGTTTTGAATTTGAATACTTGGTATCTAACTATATTAAAACCATCCAATGCTGACATAAGAACCGATTGAGCGCTTCTTCCATCTTGAACATTTCTACTATCACAGTAGATTGTTTTTTGTGATAGGGCCTTGATGTTAGGGGAAGTCTTTTGGATTTTTTCTATATCTGCCTTGCTATAAACTCCATTGCCATCGAGCATGTCAGTTTTTCCTGGGTTAAATGTAGTAACTCTTAGGGCATATCCCTTTCTTACACTCATGTTATCGTTTAATACATAGTGACCCGATTTCTTATCGAAGAACATCTTGTTTGTATCCATCGCACTTGGATCTTTTGGTTTTTGTTTTGTAAGCTCACCTTCACCTAGTTCGATAATATTTCCGTAGCTTGAAGCATATGGTGAAGCTTCCTTTGCTTCATCCTTCTTTTCTGGCATCCTTATTATAGTTTTAGCTTTTGTTTGGTCCTTATCTTTTACAAGGATATTCATATCTCCAGTAAAGGATAGACCATCGACTACATCATTTGTGTTTGCAAATAAGTCAAAGGTTAGAGTTTTTGTTTGTGGGTCGTATTTACTTGCCTTAATTTCTATTAATTTAAAGTCATTACCATAGTAAGCCTTAGCATCTTTTGATACATTACTTACTCTTCCAAGAATTTCAAAATGACCATCCTTAGATGGGCTTAATACTCCACCAAGCTTTGATTTAACATCATAAAGTTTCTCAGTTTCATATTCTAGAGCACTTCCATCTTCATAGGCTTTTATATTTCCATTTTCATCATATTGATAATCAAGTTCTACTGTTCTTTTTCCACCATTTACATAGTCGTATTCTTGCTTATATTTCTTTTTAACTAGTTTCTTTAGGTCTTTATCTTCAAAGCCTCTAACAGTAGAGATTTCTTTGTTTAACTCTAGATTTGAAGGTCCCTCTATAGGATTTTCCTCAACAGTATCTTTCTTTTCTTCTGCCTTATTTGAAGCTTCTGGACTTTGAGCATTTTTAAGTTTTTCTTCAGAAATTTCACCTAGTTTTTTGTAAGAAGAAGCATCTGTCTCAGGATCTACTAGGTAATACGAAATCATTCCTTTTGCGTCAGCTTTATTATCAAATTTAATCCTATGGATTTTGGTGAAGTTGCTTGCACCATCTAGGGCGATTACTTCTATGATTTTTCCTCTTAAATCTCCAGCTCCTTTAATTTCGTAGATAGTATTTCCTTTTTCATCAAGCTTTCTGTGTCTTCCTTCGCCTTCTCCTGCATATTTAACATCAAGGTTTCTTTCAACATCACCATTCTCATCAACAATAGCTGCACCTGCATACCATACTTCGTTGGCTACTTCTTCAAATTTATCTGGATGGTTCTTTTGATCTCTTACAAACAAGGTTTCGTTTTTATACTTATCTTTTACCTTGTGGTAGGTATCTTTTGCTATTAATTTGATTTTGTCTGGATTAGAGAAATCAACATCAACAATTGTTGGAGCTGTATTGTCAATTTTTACTGGTATATAAGAAACTTGCCATGGATAATCCTTGGTTAATCTATATTTGAACTTGTAGAAGTATTGACCCTCAGCTATTGGTTCAAATTGACCCCTAAGTTTTGTTTCCAAGTCTTGGTTATTATTATCATCATTAGCGCCTTCTTCTCTTCCTCTTGGGTTGTAGATTAATCCATCCCATTTTAAATCTCCCATAACTTTTAACTTAGAAGATTTTATACCCTTAGCGTCATTTCTCTTAGAGTTTAAGATACCTCTAATAAAATGCTCTTTAGTTATTACTTTAAGATCTTTTTGACCTTCTCCTTCTTTATCGGTATTTACGATTGATATTTGTCCTTCTTTTGCACTTCTTAGAACAAGTGGTGAAGGAGTTAGCCCTCTTTCTATTTGTACTTCTTGATTTTGTCCTTTAGAATCGAGTGGGTAAACTCTTGCGACTTTTGATTCGCTTTGTGATGGATCAAATAAGCCTTGGTTGTTATTTAGTGCAAATAAGTCAGGGTCTTGATCAAGTGATTTTGTATTTCCATCTTTTCTGTTTTGGATAACAGCAGCTGGATTGAATTTATCGATGTCGTGTTCTCCACCTATACCCTTGTTCAAGGTTCCAGGTATTTTTGGTTTACCATCGTCATCATAACCTTCCATTGTCTTTGATTTTGAACCTTCTTCCCAAGCCCACTTGTCAAGGATTGGCTCCTTGTTCCAATTTCCAGCAAAGCCCATAAGTGGCATTGATAGAGATGGTTGAAAAACTGTCTTGTTTCCCTTACCGCACATTGCCTCAACTTCTTCTTTAGATTCAAATCTAATGAAGGATTCTACAAATTTATTTTTATCTTTAGCATCTCCGACATCTATTACAGCATTTAAGTCAAAACTTGAATTCGGTTTTATGGTAAATGTATCGTATTCGAATGTTATCTTTGCTCCATTAATTACTTCAGGATGGATTTCTGGAACAATTTGTTTTCCATCTTGAGATTTTTCATCCTTGTAAGTTTCATCAAGTTTTAGTCTATTGGTTAAGGAATCTGTTGTGATTGCAGATGATGAAGCTTTAAATGTTAGAGGTCTATCTGATGTATTAATTAATTTAATTGTGAAATATTTTTTATCGCCCTTAATTTCTTTAAGTGAAATAGATCCATATGAATTTACCAAACCTTCAGAGTCTAAATTCTTAAAGCTAGCTATAACGTCATTTCTTAGTGCATTAGCTACGTTAATAAGACCAGCGCCTTGTTGTCTTGGTGAAGCATAATATAGTGATTTCTCCTTCCAACCTGTTGGATCCATCATAGGTCTTGCTGTGTTTTGTAAGGCAATCTTTGTAAGAGTAGTTAAGTCGATTTTATCGTCACCAGTTAGGTTTTTTAAGACAGGTTTTGCGAGCATCTCTTTTAGTTTTGGTCTAATCAATACTGTTGATGCTGCAACTACTGGTGTTGCCATACTTGTTCCTGACATATAACCATAAGTTGACTTGCCGTCAATTACATTTAGAGTTGATTTGATGTTCTTTCCTGGTGCTGATACATCTGGCTTTAGGAGGAGGTCAACCCTTGGACCCCAAGATGTAGAAGCTGCTGGAACTATTACTTCTTCCTTGTAAAGTTCCTTATCTGTATCAGGAGCAAAGTTAAAGGCTAGCTCTTTCTCATCACCAAGCTTTGGACGGTTTTTGTTGAAGCTTTCCATGTCAATTGGATAGTATTGGTCAAGCTTATCTTTGAAGTCTTCCTTTTTATTTCTTTTAACCTCTGTTTTATTTGTTGGATTAATCATATTCCAAATCTTTAGACCATCATCACCTGATACTGAAAATACTTGACAAGTTGTTCCTTCATCTTCTTCGTAACCCATGGCTGGAAGCTCTGTCCAGTTATCTCTGTTGTAGTAGTTAACTGTATTTACAACCATGATTGCACGAGCACCTTTATCGGCAGCTTTTTTAAAGGCATATTTTAAATCTTTGGTATAGATTCTATCCATAACGGCAATTTTGCCTTTAAGATTAAGACCAACTAGATCTTCATCTTGACCCTTGCCTATATAAACAAATTTTACTTTGTCAGATAGCTTGCTTCCGTCTTCATTTCTAATAATCTTATCCTTATCGAAGAAGGTACCGATATTTCTATACTTAAAGCTTTCTCCACCAATATTGACCTTGTCAAACTCTACTATTTGATTTTTAGCTGATGCGACCGCGATAGCATCTTCATGTGCAGCAGTTCTAGTTACATTGCCTGTATCAATCATCTTTAGTTGGTTATTTGCTGCCAAGTCCCATGATGAGCTTGATGCAGCTGTTGCGTAGTTTCCAGTTGCTACAATCATAGGAATGCCGGCTTTTCTCAAAGCTCTAACAGCCTGCCAATATTTTTCTCCTACTAGTCCTGTTCCTGTAAAACCTGATGATACAGATACTACATCGACCTTATGCTTGATTGCATCTTCAATAGCATGAAACATCGTTTCATCACCGGCAAATCCATCACCTGAATCAGAATACATCTTGTAAGAAAATATTTGAGCGTTTGGAGCAATCCCGTCAATACCATTATAATTAGCTATGTCCTCATCAGTATCATTTCCAGCAAGAATTCCTGCTATATGCATACCGTGTGGATCATGATAATCTGAACCATCATCATATTTTTCGACAGTGATTTTGCCACCATTATAATAGTTAAAAGCGTGAGGTATTTTATCACTCAACCAAAAGTACTTGTCAGTTCCTTGTAAATCATCTTTCTTATATTTCATCGATGATTTCGCATCTTCGTCAATTCTCATGGCTTTGTGTCTGTAATCAGTTCCAGTATCAATATTTGCAATTACCATTCCTCTACCATCAAAGTTTTTGCCAAATTGAGCATTGATTGCTTTTAGGTAATCTATGGATTCATCAACTCCTATTTCCTTTCGAGCATTGTTCATCATCGGTTGAATT
Source organism: Finegoldia sp. P1-F-LS (assembly GCF_052932205.1). Taxonomy (NCBI): domain Bacteria; kingdom Bacillati; phylum Bacillota; class Tissierellia; order Tissierellales; family Peptoniphilaceae; genus Finegoldia; species Finegoldia sp. P1-F-LS. The sequence goes on from NZ_JBRFJH010000003.1 coordinate 100,204, forward strand.
TTTTGTGATTTTTCGACTGATGAAATGCCTTCAATAAGTTTAATTTTGTCCAAATTATCTCGATTTGTTTCTATAGCACAACCATTGAAAATCGTATTATAAGTATACAAAACTTTAGTATTTTTAAAATTAGATAGTTCTTTAATTGCTTTCTGACCATCCTCCTTATTCCTAAATTCAGCTATGTATACAACTCTATCCTCTTCTTTTTTAGAAATGTTTTGAATTTCATCTGCTTTATACAATTCATTTCCTTTTGATACTTCGTTGTTTGAATATTTGTTATCGGAAGTATTTTTATTATCAATTGCAGAATCCTCTTTAATATCTTCTTTTGTAATTACTGATAACTTTTCATCGTTTGTATTGTTCGAATTTTCTTTATTGACTTTTAACGTCTCATTCGTAAGCTTATTTCCATCCTGCTTATATTCTATAGATTTTTCATTGTCAATAATATTTTCAGTATCTTCAATTTTTGCAAAAACTGTATCACTGCACATAAATGAAACTGATGAAACTGATAAAGCTGCAACAAGAGTTGCCTTTATAATATCCTTTTTTTTCATAAATCCTCCTAGATTAAAAAATATTAATTTTATTCATGGTATAAATTGTAAATATCGATATTGAGTCCCATTTTCAAAAATCACGTTCTAAATTTTACTACTTTTTTTTTATTTAGTCAACATTTATAAGACCTCTAATATAATTATTTTTTTAACTTTATATACATAAAACTCATAATAAAAATATATTAATAATTTTAAAAACAGAGATTTGATTAATAATTAAAATATAAAAACCTTTATCATTTTCCTGAATATACATTTAAAACAAATAATGTATTTATAGTTATGCTTTAAGTATAACTTTTTATGTATTTTTTGACATATTAAAATCCTCCTGATTATTGTCTTATCAGGAGGATTTCTCATACAAAAACTATTTCACAGTCTCAAATAAATACATTCAACTAATTTATATTTTATTTCGATCATCATTCACATTTCCGTCGCACAAATACTCTACAAATTTTTCGATTTGCTCTTTTACATTTTCGTCTAACTTTTCAATCCATCTTTTAGGAATTGTAGAATATCCATGAATTGAGCCGCTGATACTTCCTGCAATTGCAGCTATCGTGTCAGAATCTCCCCCGTGATTTACAGCATTTATAATACAATCTTCAACGGAATTTTCCTTTGCCCAATGAATCGCATTATTAAAAGTGTTCACGATATATCCTGATGGTTTTAGCAATTGCGTATCTTTTAGCTTGTGGTTTTTTCCATTGATATTATCTCTGATAATTTGTGTGTATTCTCGTATAATTTCAGCACACATATCGTTATTATGAGTAAGTTTTCCTTGTTTTATGTTCAGTTCTTCTGAGTTTTCGTTATCTAATAATGCACATGGAAGTGCCCTCATCAAGCTTCCGTTTCCAAGCGCTGCATCATCTTCTTCGATAAATATTTCGTATTGAATGTAGTGTTCTATGGCACGTCTACATTGATTGCCAATATCTCTAGGATGCGTATTGTACCAATCGACAAATAATTTCATGGTGTTTTTCTCAAAATTATCACGGTCATTTTTCATCAAAGAATTCATAACACAAATACTCATATCAGTATCATCAGTGCATTCTCCTGGATTCAAATCAAGCCATCCACCTCCGACAATATTTGTAATCTTGTCGTATTTTTTATGGATTTCCTCTTCTGTCATAAATTCAGTTGTAGCACCCATGCTATCGCCTATCGCAAATGCATACAGCGCTCCTTTGATTCTATCTTTGTAATCAGAGTTCATTTTTTCATCTCCTTTTGTATATTTTATTACAAATTAAAACAAAAAAATATCCCCAGAAAATAAATTCCAGGGATATTAACAAATCTAAATCAAATTATTTTCTTTTAACATTAATTCGATATCAGTGTCTTCTATTTTCTTTCCAATACTATGAGCTAACAATTTTGGAATTGGTAGGTCAGGTTTTTCGTAATCATTAAGTGCACTAACAGCATTTAATAAATATCTCAAATCGTATCTTGAAGCGTAAACTTCTGGAATTCCCTTTTCAACATGACACAATGCATATACAGCTTCCATTGCTGTTCTTCCAGAATATTCTGTAGTAAATACAGTATCTCTGCCAGGTTTGTCAAGTGTTTCTGCAAATTGTCCAAGGAATGCAAAGTTCACAGCTCCTTTAGGAACAACGTAAGGTCTGTCGCCAAATTCACGAGGTTCAAAATGACTTGTAATATATGGCATCATTACAGGAATTGCTGAACAATCTTGTGATAATTGATCGATTTCTGCTTCAGGAACACCGATATGATACAACCATTCTTTTGTGATTTCTTTTCCTGTACAATCTCTCATAGGTTTTTTGATATAATTTCCGTCTTTGTCAGTAAATAATCCGTAAACCCAAACGCAAATATCTTCTTTTGGTTGGCCAACATATTGTGGTTGTCTGTTAATTGTCCAACTCATCAACCAATTTGAATCCTTAACAGTTACGATACCACCTGTAACTACTTTTCCTGTGTAAGGATTTCTCTTAGTAATATTTTCGATATAGTCGATAACTTTACCACCATGAACAGTTACTGTACAAGATTCCCAGTTAGTTCTTTCAACATTTTTACAGAATTTGTCAGGTTTGCCGAATTCATCTGATTTTAATGCTATATTCTTCCATAAATCCCAGCTTCCGCCAAGATCAGCACTCAAAGTTGCTGCAGTCTCATCGTCACCGTAGCTTGATGATTCAGTCATTGAGCCATTAGTTATAAACACCAAATCATTTTCAGTTAAATCAATTGATTTGTCTTCGCCTTTGTTAGATTCCATCACCAATTTTGTAGCTACTTTCTTATCAGCAGTTATATCAAAATCAATATCCTTTACAGTGATTCCGTATTCAAATTTAACACCTTTTTCTTCTAACCATTTAACTATCGGTTTAACGATAGATTCGTATTGGTCGTATTGAGTAAATTGAAGAGCTGAAAGTGTAGGAAGTCCTCCAACATGGTGGATAAATCTGTTCAAATACAATTTCATTTCCAAAGCACTATTCCAGTTTTGGAAAGCAAACATTGATCTCCACAAAATCCAGAAATCACTATTCAAAGTTTCTTCTGAGAAAACTTCATCAATTTGTTTGTTTTGTAAGTTTTCATCTTTTGTAATTGTAAGCTGTGCAATTTCCTTCAAAGCTTTGTCTGATAAGTTAAATTTTTCTTCATCATATCTTTTACCATTTTCATGAGTTATACGACATTTACTGAAATTTGGATCGTCTAAGTTAGTGTAGAAGAAATGATCTAGTATTGATTCCTCTGGATTTTCAGATGATGGAATCGCACTGTACAAGTCCCACAAAGTTTCAAAATGGTGACCCATTTCTCTACCGCCTCTGGCAACATATCCTCTGTGTTCAGCCTTAAATTCTCCATCCAAACTTCCACCAGGCAATTCTAATTGTTCAATAAAAGTAATATTTTCGCCTTTCATGTGAGCATCTTTTACTAAAAATCCACCCGCAGCCAATGCAGCAATACCAGTACCTATAATGTAGGCTTTCTTATCATCTATGCCTTTTGGCTTTCTTGCGTGAACTAAAGAGTGATAATTTCCATTAACAAATTTGACTCTTTCATCATAACTATTATTCATTAAATAACATCTCCTTTTCTTTTTCTTTGTAAGAAAATTTTAAGCTGGTGGAATCATAAGTTCAAATCTTTTACATTTTTTATATACCCACTTTTTTATATTGCATAACACTATTCCTTATGTTTTTTTATTTTTTTTCTTAGAAATATTTATCAACGATAAAAACATTTACATAGTATAAAAATATGATAAAATAATTTTAGAGGTGAAAAAATGAAATTTACAGAATACAAATACACTAGACCAAATTTTGAAGAAGACAAAAAAAGGGTCGAAGATTTAATTAAAAGATTTAACGATTCCACAACTTCTGATGAACAAATAAAAATCATGGAAGAAATGGACAAATACAAGAAAACATTAAGCACTAATTCTAACCTTGCATACATTCGTCACACAATCGATACAAACGACGAATTCTACAAGGAAGAACAAGATTTCTTGGATGAATACATGCCACATTATTCAGTGCTTGACACTAAAATGTACGAAGCTATTAATAATTCCAAATTCAAAGACGAATTGGTTAAACATTTTGGTCAACATTTGTTTGATTTGATTAGCTGCCAATTGATTTTCAACGAAAAAGCAGTTCCATTCAAACAAAAAGAAAACCAATTAACTACTAAATACAACAAATTAATTGCATCTGCTCAAATCGAATTTGACAATAAAACATTGACATTGTCACAAATGGCTCCTTACACACAATCAAAAGATCGTGATGAAAGAAAAGCTGCTACAAGAAAAATCTCAGAATTTTTCGCAGAACACGAAAAAGAAATCGACGATATTTACGATGAAATGGTCCATGTAAGAACAGATATGGCTAAAGCTTTGGGATTTGATTCATACATTGAATACCAATACAAATCATTGATGAGAACTGATTATGACAAGAACGATGTTGCAAAATACAGAGAATTTGTCAAAAAATACGTAACACCAGTTTATCTTGAATTGAGAAAGAAACAATCTAAGAGAATTGGCATTGAAGATATGAAAGCTTACGATAACAACGTAATGTTCACAGATGGTAACGCAAAACCTCACGGAGGAAAAGACTTTTTGGTAGATAACGCTAAGAAAATGTACTCAGAATTGTCACCAGAAACTAAAAAATTCTTCGATTTTATGTATGAAAGAGAATTGTTCGATTTGGAAAGCAAAAAAGGTAAAGAAGGCGGAGGATATTGTACTACAATTGAAGATTATGAATCTCCATTCATCTTCGCAAACTTCAACGGAACTACTCACGATGTCGAAGTAATGACTCACGAAGCAGGTCACGCATTCCAAGCATACACTTCAATGGACGGAAGAATTTTCGAATACATCTGGCCAACATTTGAAGCATGTGAAATCCACTCAATGAGTATGGAATTTTTGACATGGCCTTGGATGGAATTGTTCTTCGAAGAAGAAACTAACAAATTCAAATTCTCTCATTTAGACGGAGCTATTAGTTTCATTCCTTACGGAGTAACTATCGACCATTTCCAACACTTCGTATACGAAAATCCAGATGCAACAGCTGAAGAAAGAAAAGCAAAATATCACGAAATAGAATTAATGTATCGTCCAAACTTGGATTATGATGATGAATTCTTGGAAAAAGGTACTTGGTGGTACAGACAAGGTCACATCTTCAACAACCCATTCTATTACATTGATTACACATTGGCTCAAGTTTGTGCATTCCAATTCTTATTGAAATCAAGAAAGAACCGCGAAGAAGCATTCAAAGATTACCTTGAAATCTGTAAAGTTGGTGGAAGCCAATCATTCTTCGGAATAATGAAATCTGGTAATATCAAAAACCCAATGAACGATGGAGTTCTTGAAGAAATCCTTCCACAATTATTGGAAATATTAGACGAAATAGAAAAAGAATTATAATTTTGAGAGTGGACATAGTCCACTCTTTTTTTGTATATAAGAGTTGTTTTTTTTTTTAGAAAACGTTTTATAATTAAATTAAATAAACAGTTTGGAGGCTTTTATGAAACGTAACAAATTACTTGTAATTTTTTTATGTACTGTAATGATGTTCTCATTCACGATGTGTAAGAGTAAAACTATTAATAGTTACAATCCGTATTCTGAAAGATACGGCATAAGTTCTGATGAAGATTTGAAAAAAGCTATGCAATCCATGAAAGAAAACGAAGATTATCCAATTTACAAAGATGGTAAGGAAGAATCCAAAATTCACAGACAATATCTGTTGGATTTGTATGAGAAAAATGATTTGTCTGCAATAAAAACCTACATTGATAACAATAAATTACTATTAGGAAAGAATTAGAAAAAGGCGCTCAATTTTTGAGTGCCTTTTAAAATATATCTGATATTACCGATCTTATGCTATCAAATTGTTTGATTTCGAGATCGTATTTTTGTGTTAGTTTCGTGTTTTGTGAGATATAAACTTTTTTGTATCCCAATCTTTCGATTTCTTTTAATCTGGTTTCTATTTGTGGGACTCTTTTGATTTCTCCAGTTAATCCAACTTCTCCGATGAATACGACATCTGATGGAATTGGTTTGTTCATAAGTGATGATGCAATCGCCATTATTATGGACAAATTCACAGACTGTTCTTGAATTTTGATTCCTCCAGTAGTTTTTATGATGACATTTTTGTCGTACATATTCATACCAGCGCGTTCTTCCAAGATAGAAATCAAAGTGTTTAATTGGTCTTTACGAAGACTGTCCCCTATTCTTTGAGGATACGGAGTGAATGATTTGGACACCAATGCCTCAACCTCGACAACCAAAATTCGCGATCCTTCTTTTATTACAGAAAGTGCTGCACCATTTACATCTTTTTTCCTTTTCGTGACGAAATAATCTGATGCATCGGTGATTTCTTTTATTCCATCTTCTTGCATATTAAACAATCCAATCTCACCAGTTCGACCGAATCTATTTTTCGTCGTTGTCAACAATCTCAAAGGATCGTCACTTTCACCTTCCAAATAAAGCACAGTATCCACCAAATGTTCAAGCGTTCTAAGCCCCGCCATTTCGTCTGATTTTGTCATGTGACCAACCATAATCGCTAGAGTTGGCTTTTCGGGATTTTTGCAGATTTCTACGATTTTATTTGCACACTCTACAGTTTGCACAGGAGAGCCTGGGCGTGAAGTGTATTCACGAAGCTGGAATGTTTGAATACTATCCAAGAAAATCACATCCGGTTTTATTTTGTCGATTGAATCCAACGCATTGTCCATGCTAGTTGTTGAAATCAACCAAATATTTTCCGGGATTTTCTCCATAGTTCTCATCGCTCTTTGTTTGATTTGAGATGTGGATTCTTCTCCAGAAATGTAGAGAACTTTTATATTTTTAGAGGCCAAATCATTTGCAAGTTCCAACAACAAAGTCGATTTCCCTGCACCTGGTCTTGCAGTTAAAATTGACACGGAATCTCTGACAAGTCCTCCACCAAAAACTCTGTTCAATTCAGTAATCGACGATTGAATTCTTTCCGACGAATCTATCTTTACATCTACCAATTTAACCGCTTTTGAAGATTTGCTTGAGCTTGTCGTTGTAGTATTTGATTTTTCATCTACGATTTCTTGTTCTTGCATAGAACCCCAGCTGTTACAACTGGGGCATTTTCCTATCCACATGGCTTGCTCGTAGCCACAATTTTTGCACACGTATTTTGTTTTCTTTTTCATATTATTGTTTCACAGTCTTTTTGCGTCTTACATATCTTCTGAAGCTAACCTTGTCGTTCACCACAGTTATTGTCGTTTTTCTGTTTTTGTCGATATCTCCGTTCAAAATCTTGTCTGCAAGTTCGTTTTCAATATCTGTCCTGATAAGTCTTTCAAGAGGTCTTGCTCCAAATTTCTTGTCGTATCCCTTGTCCACAAGATAATCCAAGATTTTTTCGTCATACGAAATTATCAAATCATTCTTCGCCATTCTGTCGACCAATTCATCCATCATAAGTCTTGCAATTTCTTTTACATTTTCCTTGTTCAAATTGCTAAACACGATCACATCGTCTAATCTGTTCATAAATTCTGGCTTGAACATCGACTTCATTGCATTGTTGATAGTTTCTTTGTTTCTGTTGTATTCATCAACCTCAACATCTTCTGCTGTATTAAAACCAATTACATTTTTGCTTTCAAGTTCACTTGCCCCAATGTTTGATGTCATTATGATTACAGTATCCTTGAAATTAACCACACGTCCTTTAGAATCTGTAAGTCTACCGTCATCCAAAACTTGTAGAAGCGTGTTGAAAACATCTGGATGAGCCTTTTCGATTTCGTCAAACAATATTACAGAATATGGTTTCGTACGTACCATACCAGTTAATTGTCCGCCATCATCATGGCCAACATATCCCGGAGGTGATCCTATCAATTTGGAAACTGAATGTTTTTCCATATATTCTGTCATGTCGATTCTAATCATCGCATTTTCATCGTTGAACAATTCCTTGGCAAGTTTCTTCGCCAAGTATGTTTTACCGACACCAGTTGGTCCGACAAATACAAACGATCCAATTGGCTTATTAGGATTTTTGAGTCCGACACGCGCTCTTTTAATTGCATTAGAAATTGAATCGATAGCCTTGTCTTGACCGATGACAACTTTTTTCAAATTATCAGCCAAGAACAAATATTTTTGTGATTCTGATTCTGTTAGCTTAGACACTGGAACCTTCGCCCAGCGTGACACGATATTCGCTATTTCATCGAATCCAATTTCCAATTTGTTTTCGTCTTGGTCTTCTTCTTCCATTTCTGCTTCTACTTCCTTGATGGCATCTCTTTTTTCTGCTGCAAGCAAAAAGTCAGAATTTTGAATAGCTTCTTGCTTTTCTTCTTCTAATTCTTCCAGAATTTTCGTATAATTTTTGCCACCAGTGAAGTTTTTCACTCTAACCATCGATTGAGCTTCATCTATCAAATCTATCGCCTTATCTGGCAAATATCTGTCGTTCAAATATCTGTGGGACAATTCAACACTCGCTTTTATTGCTTCATCACTGATTAGAACGTGGTGATGTGATTCGTATTTGTCCTTCAATCCTTCAATAACTTGTATAGAATCCGAAACAGAAGGCTCATCTACCATGATAGTTTGAAGTCTTCTCTCAAAAGCTTGGTCCTTTTCGATAGTTTTTCTGTATTCATTGATAGTCGTAGCTCCGATTATTTGCAAATCGCCTCTCGCCAATGATGGTTTCAAAATATTTGATGCATCCAGCGCACCCTCTGCACCACCTGCGCCCATCAAAGAATGAAGTTCATCTATAAACAAAATTTTGTTTTCGGAATTTGACAAAGTATCGATAACTTTTTTGATTCTTTCTTCAAAATCTCCTCTGTATTTCGTCCCTGCCAACAACGCCGCCAAATCCAATGACAAAATCTCCTTGTCCTTGAAAATATCATTCACTTCGCCCTTGACAATCTTGACAGCCAAGCCTTCTACAATAGCAGTCTTGCCGACACCAGGATTTCCAATCAACACAGGATTGTTTTTCTTACGTCTAAGAAGTACTTGAATAATTCTTTCGATTTCTTCCTCGCGACCGATACATGGATCAATCTTTCCTTCTTTCGCCATTTCATTCAAATTCTTAGTGTACTTTTCAATCTCATTTGGCTTGGAAGAATTAGCTGAATTATCGTTCACATCTCCTCGTTCTCTCTTCATCTTCATGAAGAAATATTTACGAAGTTCTGCTGTCAATTTCATAATATCTACGCCTGTTCTCTTCATCAAATGATTAGCGTAGTTCGAACTATCCAAGCATAAAGCCGCCATAATATGTTCCGGAGTAATCGCCCTTTCGCCATAAGTGTTGGACAATTGTACAGCTTGAGTGATTATCTCCTCAAGTTTCGGGCTAATTCTTTGGTTAGTCTCATCGCTATCTCCATAACCCAACTCATCTATAATTAAATTTCTAATTTTTTCATAATTTCCACCGTGTTTTTTCAAATATTGAGACGCCTTGAAGTCAAACTTGAACATCGCAAGTAAAACATGCTCCACTCCAAGATCAGCATGCTTCAAACTAATCGCCTCATACACAGCTTCAGTTCTCAAATTATAAATATCTGATTTTCTCAATTTTTCACCTGTCTTTCCAAAGTATCCTTGATAATTTCACTTCTCAAAACTCCAATGTTTTGATTCAAATTATTGTTTTCGCGAAATTTTTCAAGCTTCAACTTATTTGTCTTATCGTACAAGTCAAGAATTTCATCTACATTAAACCCATCGACAATACCAAAATCGATAGCTATCAGTAAATCTCCAATTCTGTTCATACCCTCAATTTCATCCAAAACCCTTGAATATTTGAGCATCGACACGCTCCTCAAAAGGTCATCCTTAAACTCAGGATTATTTTCGAATAAAATGCGTCTGTTTTCCATTTCCTTTCTGGAAATCGAATCAATCAACAACGTCATATCATTAATAATATATTCAGGATCTGTCAAATGACCATTAGTAGTCAACCTATAAATCGAACTTTTCGTATTGGAATTAAAAGCTCTCTCAAACATATATCCTCTGTATCTTGCAACATCTTGAATATCGTCAATCTTTTTGAAATACTCCAAAGCCTTCAAATTCATACACACGCTTACATACATCATACAACCTGAATCGTAGAAATCATCTGACAAATATCCAAAATCAATATCGAAAGCAAAATTCAATTTGTCATTCAATTTTTCTTCGATATTCAAACATTTTTCGTAAATATCTCTCAAATTTTTCCCAAAATCGTAAGCAGTAATACAAATGTGGTCATTGTCTGCCAAAGTAAACACGCATTTTTCATCGCTATTTATAATAACTTCAGGAGAAACATCCTCATAATAAGCACTGGAAATGTATCCTTGTTTTCTCAGATAATCCCTGTTTGTGCTTTTAGTATCCTTAAAAGAATAAACGCTAGACTCCTTCAAATATCCCAAATTATTCAATTCTTTTTTAATATCTGATTTCATATCGTCACAAGAATCCGTATCTATAACCAACATAAAATTATAGTCCGACAAATTCCTTCTCAACGACACATCAGATTTCATTACAACACTTGAATTATTCATAACATTTTTCCCTATACTCTTGTAATTTCAATTCCAAATCGTCAATCTTCATCTGAATATCGTGACACTTTTCAAATTCCTCTTTATCCATTGCAATGAAAAGCTCATCTGATAAATTATCCAACTTCTCCAAAATTTCCTTTGCCTTTTCAAAATTCTTAGGGAATTTGCCCCTATAATATTTTGGATAGCTTTTCGAATTTCTCTTATCCATGATGAAATCTCTGAAATGATCGTAACAATATTTGCAACCAATCGACGAATAATTCTTCAATTCATCAAAAGGCATATTGCACACTGGACACACACTTTTATCCTCGTCTCTTTTATTTGAAGATTGTTGTACCTTTTCAAATGGCAAATGTTCCACCACATCAGAAATTTGTTTTGCGATTTCTTCAAAAAGCTCCTTGTTATCATTCAATTGTTCATCAGAATCAAACTTGAAATCTGAATTCGAAATAATCTCATTCTTCAAATTATTCATATATTCTTCATAGCAATCATGACACAAATTCACATCACGAGCACCAAAAGGTCCCACGATCTTCACTTGAATAAAAGCCGGTTTGCCACAATTATCGCAATTCATATAATCACCTCTATCTCATAAAAGCCAACAACATATTCTTCAACAAATCAGCCCTCAGAATATTCCTGTCATTAAAATCCACCTTCGACAAAGTATTATCCTCCAAAGCGTGAACCATAACCAAAGCTTCCCTTTCGGTTATCAAATCCTCATCCAAAAGCATATTAATAATATTGTTCGACTTATCCTTCGTAATTCTATCTCCAATAACATTTTCGACAATTTCCTTAATCGGATTACTGTCTTTAATTGTTAATTTTATTATTTTAACATATCCACTTCCACCGCGTCTACTTTCAATATAATAACCCTTGTAAGGAGTAAATCTAGTAGTCAGAACGTAATTAATTTGCGATGGAGCGCAATTAAATTGATTGGCAAGATCATTTCTGCCTATTTCAATGAAATCATCGTCAGTGTTACTCAACAATTCCTTCAAAAAAGCTTCAATGCTGTTACTAAGCCCTGCCATACTATCACCTCTTTTGACTTTCTCTGACTAATTGAACAAAAAAATTTATCTTTCTTAAATTATACCATCTTTGACCTTTCACTTCAACAACAAAATCCTACAACATTTCTAATATTTTCAAAAGAAAAAGGAAAGCTATGAAGCTTCCCTCAATAATTTAAAATTATAATTTAATTTTTTTAAAATCAAATATCCAATTCTGATATTTCTATAATAAAATTATCCTTTATCATGAAATATAATTCTTCTGCTACTTTTTCGTATAATTCTTTAATTCTATTAACCTCATCTGGTTTTTTCATTCCAAAATTCAAACATATTTTTTTCATCTGGATTGCCCTTTCTATTTAAGAACAATACTCCCGAAACTTAAAATCATAACATACCATTTTAGAATTTCCACCAGACTGTGTGAATCGATAACCAGTACCGCAATTAAAAATAAATGCGGAATTGCCAAAATAATACAAGTAGTTACAACCACCCAATTCTTTTTTACAAAGAAAATAGCAAAAATAATTAACCAAGCCCACATCGAAAAAGGAACAAACATCGTAATGTGATTAAAAAATTCATTGTTCAACACATTGGCTACACCACCATTCAACGGATTATTTGTCACAGTAATTATAATTCCAACAACAAATAACAACACTGAAAATATTGTAATTCCGTAAAATATTTTCTTCGCATCTATACTCTTTTTCATTTGACCACTCATTTTTGTTAGCTCCTTTACGAGATTTATATTCCTACAAAAACTTCTACAATTTTTTCTATTTTTTCGAGAACAATTTGTTTTTTCTTTTCCCTTGCACCATGCCTACGAGATGTTGGTGGCAAAATTTTATCCAATACAGTACCGGCGTAATCAACAAAACCTTTCGCAATTGATTTGTTGATAAAATGATATGCTCCTTCTTTTAATTTTTCTTCTTCAATTAGAGTTTCTACCTTCTTTTCTTTTTCTTTTCTTGCGAATGAATAGAAAGTTTCCAATATATCATCATTATCTTTCAATTCTGATAATCTTGTCTTGTTGATAAAATCCATCACCAAATCTTCCTTAGCTCTCGTTCCCAAACTGGATCTTATAACTCTACGAACTTCTGCCTTCAAGTTTTCAACATCCTCATGTTCCTTGGATTTTTCCAAAATCAAAGCCAAAATATAATCCAAATTAATCTCATCAGTCTTCAACAAATCAATTTGAAATTCTACATCAGAGAAATCAACCTGTTGTTCTTCAGAATCTCCTGAACGTCTTGAATTCACGATATTTTCTCTAATATCGACATACACGCTCTTCATATCTTGCATTAATCTGTCGGAAATAATTTTGTCGAAATTTTCAAACTCATCAAAGTTTTTCAAAATATTTTCCGATTTCAACAATTCACCAAAAAGCTGCACGAATTCTTTCTTGTCTGCTTCCAAGAAAATCTCTGTTGGATCAGGAAACTTTTCTACTATTTCATTACAAATATCCTTGTATCCTCTGGTTACTTTCCCTGTCTCTTCATCTGTAAAACCTTCCATGTATTCTTCGTAGCTTTTTTCAAGAATAATATTCACGCTATTTTCATCGCCAAATGTTTTAATAGCATCTTCAGTAGCCTTTTCCAAATCTCTGAAACACACAATATTTCCAAAAGTTTTAATTCTATAGTTTTTTATTATTTTTAATTTTATTACTGTTGTGACGTACTTTATAAATTATGTGTCACAAACTATTCTTTGCTATTTAATGCTTTATTGATGGTTTCTTGAATAAGAGGACCACAGCATTTACCCAAAGGATTCTTAATTTCGCACTTTCCATTTTTCATTGCCCCTGTAAGTCTAATAATATCTTTAATATTCTTTGCACCATCATCTAAAACAGCATTTATAATTTGTTGCTCTGTAACTTGGTTGCAATAGCATATATATTTGGGATTTGCATTCTTTTTAAACCATATAGGAACTTTTACTTCTTCCTTATAAAAAACTCTTTCATTGTTTAAGTTATAATACACGACATCACAATCTTCATTCATACATAAATAGTAAGTTTCTTCATCTACAACCTTTCCCCTAAGGTTTTCTGATACCATATGCTTTACAGTTATATTCTTAACCTTTTCTCCTATTTCGTAACATTTGGGGCAATTTTCTTTTTCTTTCACTGTACCAGTGGTTTTTTGTATTGACTCTCAGCAAGATTGATTTATCTTATTTTCTTGACTCACTTTATTTCCTCCTTCCTAAATAAATATTATTTCTATAGTTAATCAGGATATCTAATACCTCTTTCAATGTATCTACAATATATTCTCCCTGTCGGTATCTCCTTTTCTCTACTATAACTCGAACTTGGTCCTTAGATTCAACCACATCTATTATTCTTTTAGGATATTGAACCCATTTCCCTATCTCCTGATATTCTTGATTCATAATAATAAATGTTGGTGTAATAACTTTTTCATTAGGCATAAACTTACTGTAACTATCTGTATCTATTACTTTAAGTTTTATATTTTCATTATTTTTTTCTAACCAATGAACTACAGGAATATTAATTATAGAATCAATACACCAGTTTTCTCCAATCGCAAGTATATTAAATTTGCTTGTTATACTACTAACCTTTTCTAAATATCTCTCTAAATTTAAATAATTTCTTATCGCATTATTAGCATAATTCTTATATCTATCCTGAGCAGTATCGTAAAATTGTTGAAAAGTAACTCCAGAGTTAAATATTTGCTTGTATTTCAAATTGTCACTTCCTCCTAAAAAAATAAGTTACTCCATATAATTTACTTACTATTTATCTAATTAAATTTTACCCTTTGCTCTACTAATATATTCAACATGAACATAATTATACTGATGCGTAACTAACTATTACCTTAAATATGATTGTATTAGATAATTATCAACTATTCAAGAGCTAATGTCCTTACCTCTCATGCACTGCTCACAGCAATTAGACCCTAATTACTCTAAGCAATGTCCGAAATATATTTAGTTAAAGTTCCTGAAACCGTTGATTTATTAGCACAAACTGCACCCATCACTATTATGACACGTTCCCCGCATGTCGGATCGTATACCTTGTTAATGCTTGTTTTGCCGTCTATTACAAGCTTTGCCAATAGTTTGGACACTGTTTGTAGTGTGAAAAATTCTCCACCAGATTTTCCTGCATTACTTGCATAGTTGGATATCAAGTATTCGTATGCATCTCCGAATGCGTCGATGTCGTTGTTTTCAAATTTGCCGAAATTAATTTTGTCAATTCCAGTTAGTATGTCACATAATCTTTTGTTCTTCTCAGCTACCGTTGCTCCAAGTTTGCTGCTTGTGGTCTCAACATCTTCGAATAATCCTTTGATGTCATCTTCTGAAGGATATCTTATTGCGCTTTTTTCGATTGATTTGAATATATTTGCCAAATCTGTATTCAAATTTTCATTAGTGCTTGCTGTTTTTACGACATTTTGAAATAATTGACTTGGTAGTATGAAAAACCCTTTTTCTTCTACTGTATCTGGTCTGAAATCTATTTCTGCTTTTTCATCTCTCCCATTAATGTTAATTTCTCATTATGTTTTATAAAATTTTATGTAATTTTTCATTTTAATTATATCATATAATTAATTGACTATATTGTGTTTTATCTTTACTTTCTTGCAATAAAAAACCAACACATTTTTAAAAATGTATTGGCTTTTGTGTTATTTATTCTCTTCTTTTTGTTTTTCTCCGGTGTACAATTTGTTACACAAGAATGGAGAAACGAATGATGAAATTATTACGCCGAATGTTACAATGGCTGCTGCTCTTGGTGCATAAACTGTTAGTGAAGGATCGTTTGCTGCCATTATCATTGGAATACTTGCGGACAATCCTGCAATTGTTGACAATCCACCAGCGGATACTCCATCTCTCTTCAAAACTTTTCTTTCTACAAATAGCATTGGTAAGAATATCAAGATGTAATAAATTACTGCCATTATTACTCCCGAAAATCCTGCTTTGACAGCTTCAAATAGATTGATGCTGTTACCAACAGACCAACCTAGAGCGAATATCATAAATGGCATTCCTGTTGAGATGAATTTGCCCAAATCTTTGTCAAGATTTCCTATTGCAACTCCCAATACTAATGGAATTATCAACGAAACTATTGACATGTAATCTACATTTGTTGGTTGGGAAATTCCGAAAATAAGCATCGCTATGGCAGGAGTTGCAAATAGCGATATGAATCCGAATGCTGACATGTCAACTTCATCTCCACAATCTTCCATTATTGCCAAGAAAAGCGAAGGATTTAATGATGTGATTGTACAAATAAATCCTATCAAACTGATTCCCAATATTCCTTTCATTCCGAAAAATTTGAAAAACAATATTGTAAATAATGCAGCTACTGCTGTTCTTACGATTATTAATAGCCCGTAGATTTTGACTACGCTTTTAATTGTGCTTAATTTTACTGTACAACCTGATATAAATATTGTAGCTCCCAATATGAATCCCAAACTCGATGGGCCGAAGAACGATTCTGTTACTCCGCCTATTTTGAAAAGATTTGGAAAAAATGTATTTATTAATGCCGATATCATCATCGGCACTAATAATGTTCCACCAGGAATTTTTTTAATTATTTTCATTTTAAAATCCCCCGTTTATTTTTCATTTAAATATTTCAACGCAACAGCTCCCATAGCTTTTGCTGCGATGATCATTGAATCTTCATTGATTGTGAATTTTGGATGGTGATGTGGATATGCTTTGCCATCTGGTTTCGCACCAATGTAGAAGAAACTTGCTGGAATTTTTTGTGAATAGTATGAGAAGTCTTCTGATTGTGCTTGTGGTCCACAATCTTCAACGCCAACAACTTCTGGAATTTTTGCTTCTGTAACAGCATCAACTACAAGTTGTGTCATTTCATCGTCATTCATCAAAACTGGATAATCATTCTTATAATCCAATTCGATTTCACAACTATATGCCTTTGCCAATCCTTCACAAATATTTCTAACTTCTTTTTCTATAAGCACTCTTGCATCATCAGACATGCATCTAACGTCTCCTTCAAGAGTTACAGAATCTTTTATGATATTAAATTGACCTTTACCATCAAATGAACCAATAGTTACAACGCCTGGTGTCATTGGGTTTAATCTTCTGGAAACAATTGTTTGAAGGCTCATAACCAAATTACTTGCAATAACGATAGCATCATTTGCTTCGTGAGGAGCAGCGCCGTGTCCGCCGGTTCCTTTTACTGTCGCAACGAATTTCGCACGAGCTTGTTGTGTAGGACCCTTGTGGTAATAAACTTTTCCAAAATCCAATTGACTCATGACGTGACAGCCAAATATATTGTCAACGCCATCCAAAACGCCATCTTTAATCATAAAACTTGATCCTCCTGGTGGCATTTCTTCCGCTGGTTGGTGAATTATTACAATTTTACCAGAAAAATCGTCCTTCATTTCAACCAAACAATCTGCCAATGTCATCATATATGCAGTATGTGCATCGTGACCACAAGCATGCATTACGCCCTTGTTTTTAGAAGCGTAGTCAAGACCCGTATCTTCTGTGATTGGAAGCGCATCAAAGTCTGCTCTCAAAGCTACAGTCTTTCCAGGCTTTCCAGAATCAATCGTAACCTTTACTCCATATCCTCCAATATTTTTTTCAACCTTAACATTTTTATTGTTTTCGTAGTGTTTGTAAATATACTCACTAGTTTCCTTTTCTTCATAAGAAAGTTCAGGATGTTCGTGAAGCCATCTTCTGTCATTAAACATATCGTCCTTCTTTGAATCAATCAAAGAAAATAATTTTTCATAATTCATTAATAATTCCCCTTTCATAGTAGTATATATACCCTTTTTTGAAGAAAAGTTATCCATTTTTAGAATATAAATTTTAAAAATGAAACAAGTAAAAAAGCCAAGCATTTCTACTTGGTCTCTGTTTGTTCAAAAAATATTTTATTATATCACACTACTATCGCTTTTAATTTCTTATTAAAAATATAAGCACAAATTGTACAAATCACAAAAATTAATGGTGCAATTCTGACAAATCCCCATTCAAAACTTTGCATTATAAATTTCATTACTGCTGTGTTGGAATCTGTCGTGTCCCATTGCAAATAGCTGCTTTTCATAAAAAACAGAACTAAGAACACTACCACAATTAATGCATCAATTACGATAAATATATTTCTGTAAACCTTAATTTTCTTTTGTTTATTTTCGAAAAATTGCATATTAATTTCTTCGAGTTTCTCCGATATTTTATCTAATTCTGTTTGTTCTGTTTCTTCTACATTTTCACCTAATAGTACGCTTACAGATGTGTGTAAGATTTCCGATAACTTTATCAAAGAATCCGAATCTGGAACGGACAATCCTCTCTCCCATTTTGAAACTGTCTGTCTGACAACGTGCATTTCATTTGCTAATTGTTCTTGTGACAATCCATTTTGTTTTCTTAGTGATTTAATATTTTCATTCAACATTTATATCCCTTCTTTCTATGCCACAATGATACAATAATTCCTTCCGTTGCCACAAGAAACTAAAATTAACATCACAAAATCCAATGATTTTCACAATTACAATACCTACCATTTAAATTGTACTATAATTTTGATTTAAATTTTTACAACAAAAGGATAAGCGCGAAGCTTATCCTTTGCCGTTAAAATTTTTTGTTACAATTTATTACCCAAAATTTTTATTCTCACATTAGCTTTTATTTTCTCGAGAAAGAATTGTGTTTGTAGAATTGTTTTTTAAATATTTCTGCTGTCAATGCGTAAATCAAAGATATTGCTAACATTGATAATAGTGCTTGAGCTGGCAATGCTATCAATCCAAGGTAAGTGTTTATTGGACTGTAGATTATCGCAATCAAGGCTATTGCAACTAAAAATATTGCTAGCAATAGTTTGTTGCTAGGTTTGCTTTTAATTACCGGCCTTTTTGTTCTGACTATTAGCATTACTACCATGGCTGAGATTACCGATTCCAGCATCCATCCTGTTTGGAAGAATTGTTCATTGGCTTTGAACAATAATAACAATACGACAAATGTTAAATAGTCAAACACTGACGATGTTATTCCAAATATTATCATGAATCTTTTTATAAATTTCATATCCCATGTTACAGGGCTTTGCAACCAATCTTCATCTACCGAGTCTGATGCGATTTGTAGCGATGGAAAATCTGTAAATAGATTTGTTAGTAGAATTTGTTTTGGTAATAGTGGTAAGAATTTCAAGAACAAGCTCGCTCCAGCCATTGAAAACATATTTCCAAAATTTGCGCTTGTGGCTACAAATATGTATTTCAATGTGTTGATGAATGTTCTTCTACCTTCTTTTATTCCCGATACCAAAACTTTTAAGCTGTTTTCCAATAAAACAATTGATGCCGCATCTTTTGCTGTGTCTGCTGCTGTGTCGACAGATATTCCGACGTCTGCTTGTTTTATCGCAGGCGCATCATTTATCCCGTCTCCCATATATCCGACGATTTCTCCAGCTTGTTTATATGCTAAAATTATTTTTTCTTTTTGGTTTGGACTGATTTCTGCAAAAATATCTATGTCCATGATTTTTTTGTTCAATTGACTCAATGAATACGAGTTCAAATCTTCGCCGAGTAGAATTTTATCGGGATTTAATCCTACTTTGCTTCCAATATTTTTGGCTATCAAATGATTATCTCCCGTTATCATTTTTAATGAAACTCCCAACGAGTTCATTTTTTCAATAACATCTTTTATATCGTCTTTTAATGGATCGATGAATAATAGAAGTCCTCTAAATATCAAATTTTCAGCTTTTTGTTTGCTTACATCTGTTTCCTGATCGATGTTTTTGTAAGCTAATCCCAAAATTCTGTATCCTTGGCTAGAATACTTCTCGAACAAATCCATTATTTCAGATTTGATTTCTTCGATATTTCCCGAATTTCCACTCTCATCTTGATATGTCGAACAAACATTGATTACGCTAGTCAATGCGCCTTTTGTAATCATGATATTTTCATCTGACAAATCATTATTTGTGTTTACAATTACGCTCAATAATTTGTTTTCAAAAGAATATGGAATTTCGAAAAGTTTCTCGTATTTTGTAAAATCATTCTTATTTTCATCTAAAATCGCTTGATCAATCGGATTGGTGTATCCTTCTTGAAAATATGAATTGATGGCTGCTAGTTTGACTAATGTTTCTGATTTTTTCCCAGTATTATCCATCGCAGATTCAAGTTTGACTTGGCCTTTTGTTATGGTTCCTGTTTTATCTGAACACATTACTGTCATCGAGCCGAAGTTTTCTATGGAGTTTAGTTTTTTTACAATAACTCCTTGCGCTGACATTCTTTTTGCACCTTGTGACAAGTTTACGCTGATGATAGCTGGTAACATTTGTGGTGTCAATCCTACAGACAATGCCAATGCAAACATGAATGATTCCAAGAAAGGCTTGTTGAGAATAATGTTGAACAAAAATATCAATCCGATTAAAATTGTTGTAACTTGAAGAATCAAATTACCAAAATCTTTGATACCTCTTTCAAAATCTGTGTCGGTTTCTGTTTCATCCAAAGACTCCGTAATTTTCCCAAATTCCGAATCTTTTGCCAAATTTACAATTACAGCTTTTCCCGATCCACTAATTACATGTGTTCCCATCCACAACGAATTTTTCCTTTGTGAAAGTGTTGTTTTTTCTTCTAATTTCTCCACATTTTTTTCAACCGGAAAAGTCTCTCCTGTTAAGCTGGATTCATCCATGGAGAGCGAATTTTCTTCAATAAGCAAACAATCCGCAGGGATCATGTCTCCTGTCTTGACAGATATTACATCTCCAATCGTTAGCTTAGAATTATCCAATTCTTGAAATTTTCCATCTCTTAGCACCGCCGATGTGACACTTACTGTTGACAAGAGTTTTTTTACTGCATCATTCGCTTTACTTTCGTGATTGTAGCTCAATAGTGCAGATATCATGATAATTATTAGAATGATAATCCCATCAGAGTAATCTTTCAAAAATATCGACAAAATCGCCGCAAAAATTAATATCATTGTTATTGGATTTTTGAATTGATTTATAAAAACCATTAATTTCGAGGCTGATTTTTTCTCTTCGAATAAATTTTGCCCCAATTTTTCTATTCTTTCATTTGCCTGTTCAGTTGACAGACCATTTTTCGAAGTTTCTATAGTTTTAAGTACTTCATCTACATCGTATGACCAAAATTTTTCCATATCTCCCTCCTCACATCACAAGTATATTCTCAATCGTGTTTAATTTCAATATCATATATTGATTATTTTTAAATAAAAATACCAGAGAAATAAATCTCTGGTATTAAAAATATTTCATTGTGTATTCTTAAAATGTTTAAATTATGAATGCGCCTTTTTTATCGATATCAAGCTGCATAACTTCATAAGAATTGGATAAGTTGTTCAATTTATTTCTAATTTCTGATTCTGATGTAGTGTCATCTGATTTTAAAATGACCATAATCGTTGAGCCTGCTCCACTCAAATAATGTCCGATTGCATCAGAGTTTTCGATAATTTCGTCGATTTTTTCTATTTCAGGAATTAGTTGTAATCTGTAAGGCTCGTGAATTTTATCTTCAAGTGCGATTTTCAGATTATCTTTATTTCCAGAAATTAATGACAATACTAGCATCGAAACTCTCGAAATATTGAACACCGCATCGTTTTTTGTGTAATTTTCTGGCAGTGCTTCTCTTGCTTTTTGTGTCGAAAGCTCAAAATCTGGAATTATCGCAAGGAATTTGAATTTGTCGGATATTTCAAATTTTTCCACGAAAACTTCATCGTCTTTTAATATTGACGCAACAGCATCTGCGAAAATCGCTGGCGCTACGTTGTCAGGATGGCCTTCGATTTGTGTTGCTATTTTCAATATTTCTTTTTTGTCGGAATTTTTTCCCATGACTGAAAATGCCGCCATTATTCCCATTACGATACAAGCTGCAGACGAGCCGAGTCCTCGTGACATTGGAATATTAGTATCGAGGTCAAATTCCACAGGAACTATTTTTTCTCCGTAAAAATCAAATGTATACATGTATGATTTATATATCAAATTAGATTCTACATTTTTTTCAAATGTATTTTCATCATCTGTCAACTTAAATTCACATGTGTTTGCCAAATCCAGTGCAACTCCAAGCGCATCAAACCCAGGACCAATGTTTGCAGACGTTGCAGGAACGAAAATTCTCTTGCCTCGCTTTGCAAATTTTAATACTTCATCTTCTATTTTATCTTTTGTAATTTTTGTTTTATGAATTATTTTCTTAGAATGTAATTTTTTGATTTCAGTAGGAATTTTCGCTTCAGTTTTCTCGTATAGAAGATTAATATTTTCAAATTCATCTGACGATATATTTTCTCCCAATGCTTTCAAAACCGTGGAAGAGAATTTGTACGGGCTTGCAGTCGACAATATAACTGTTTTGTCGAGCCCAAGTTTGTCTGTGATATTTTTTGCAACCGCAGTGTGAGTGTCTATCAAATACCCTTCGTCTTCGAAAACTTC
This sequence comes from Finegoldia sp. P1-F-LS, assembly GCF_052932205.1. Classification (NCBI taxonomy): domain Bacteria; kingdom Bacillati; phylum Bacillota; class Tissierellia; order Tissierellales; family Peptoniphilaceae; genus Finegoldia; species Finegoldia sp. P1-F-LS. Next base: position 122,694 of record NZ_JBRFJH010000003.1, read on the forward strand.
CTTTATTGTTTTTCTCGTTTCATTTTCAGTTGCATATCCACATTTAAACTCATGGAAATCTCCTTCAAACGTGAAAATTTTCGACTCATTCAATTCTGTCATTTTTTGTTTTACGATTTCATCTGATGATTTGTGGTAAATCAATCTTTCAAGATTTGAAGAAACCAAAATATCCATCGAAGGAGAGATTGTCTTGACCAAATCTCTGTTTGCATCGTAAGTTCCAGTCGTGAAAAAATCTGTCAACACGTTGTTGTCATTGGATGCGATGACGAGTTTTTCAATTGGAAGCCCCATTTCTTTTGCGTAGTATCCCGCCAAGATATCTCCGAAATTTCCTGTAGGTACACAGAATGAGATTTTTTCTCCGGCAGAAATTTTTTTATTATTTAACAAATCTTGGTATGCGTAGAAGTAGTATACGATTTGCGGCAACAATCTTCCAATATTGATGGAGTTTGCTGATGACAAACAAATATTTTGATTTTTCAATTTTTCTATTATATCTTTGTCGTTGAAAATCTTCTTTGCCGCCGTTTGTGCATCATCAAAATTCCCATCAATCGATATGACTTTTGAATTGAGCGATGATGTCGTATCCATTTGTGCTTTTTGGATACAGCTTACTCCTTCTGTCGGATACAAAACCAAGATGTCGATATTTTCTATGTTGTAAAATCCTTCGAGAGCAGCTTTTCCTGTATCTCCAGATGTCGCCGTCAATATCAACGTCTTTTCATTTATTCCCAAGGATTTTTTCGCATAAATCATAAGATTTGGAAGCAAACAAAGTGCGAAATCTTTGAATGCGGATGTTCTTCCATGGTAAAGCTCCAAATAATAATCTTTATGATAAGCTACTTTGCAGATGTCTTCTTCAAAGCTTGCGTATGATTTCTCGATTATTTCTAGTAACTCGTCGCTATCAAAATCTGTCAGATAAAGAGATAGGATTGCGTGACAAAGTTGTGTATACGAAAGATCCAAGTGGTTTAATATGTCAAATTTCGGAAATGATTCTGGCACGAAAAGTCCGCCATCTTCAGATATTCCTTTGAGAATTGCTTCACGTGATGAAACTTTTAAATTAGAATTTCTTGTCGATAAATATCTCATTTTTCCCCCTCAATTTCCGCTATGAATACTTGGTCAAAATTTTCGATAGCTGATTTCAATTTATCCAAGCTAACTTTTTTCGTAACTATCAAATGATTTTCACCTGATGTTTTTTCCCTATCTATTATATCTTTCAAACCATCTGTAACTTCAGTTGTTCTGATGTAGAATTTGTGTTTGATATTATTTTCAACTTCAAATGAATTTGTCGCATCGTAGAAAGTTTTTATTTCTCTTTTTGCAATAATTCTCAATAGATCTCGCATAATCGCATCGGCTGTTTCAAGTTTTCCCGCTCCAGGACCTTTAAATTCGTATGAATTGAAGTTTTCTCCCCACACTTTGATTGCATTTGTTCCTTCGAATGTCTTCTGGAAGAAATCGTCTTTTACAAAAGTAGGAATCACTGAAATATTTATCTTATTATCTTCTAATGTGGATTTTGCGAGAAGTCTGATAGAGTATCCCAAGTTTTTTGCAAATTCAAAATCAGTTTTTGTCACATTTGAAATTCCAAATGTAAATATATCTTCTTCATTTATCATAGAATTGTAAATAAGCGAGGAGACGATTCTGATTTTTCTCATAGCATCAAATCCACCTACATCCGCAGTTGGATCAGCCTCAGCGTATCCCAAATCTTGTGCTTGTCTCAAAACTTCATCGTAAGATAATCCTTCAGTTTCCATTTTGGACAAAATATAATTGGAAGTTCCATTCAAAATCCCGTATATTTTATTCATGTCGCTGAAAAATATTTCTTCCATGATAGGATGTATTACAGGAATCGCACCAGCAACTGAAGCTTCGTATGAGAAATACACATCATTTTTCACAGCAAGCTCATTTAACTCTTCAAAATATTTGGAAACAACAGCCTTGTTTGCCGTCACTATATTTTTACCAGCATTCATCAACGCCACGATTCTTTCGTGAGTTTCTTCAAGGCTCGATGTAACATCAATGACTGTGTCCACATCAGAATTTAAAATCTCATCAAAATCATCAGTAAATACGAGGTCTTTTTGGAGTGGAAATCTTTGTTTATCTGTATTTTTTATCAAAATTTTGTCTATTTGTATGTCGAAGTTATTTTTTATTAGGGATTTTCTTTTTTTGTATAGAATTTCTTCTACACCGCATCCTACAGTCCCAAACCCCATTATTGCGATTTTCACATTAACCCTCCAAGACTTTTAGTGCGATTTGTACGGCATTTGTTGCAGCACCTTTTCTGATATTATCAGCACAACACCATAAATTAATCCCGTTATCTACAGTGTAGTCACGTCTGATTCTTCCAACAAAAACCTCGTTTTTGCCAGCTGATGTGATAGCCATTGGATAGATTTCGTTTTCGATATCATCTTGAAGAACCATTCCTGGATAATCTGCGATAATTTTCTTCACATCTTCAATTTCAAATGGATTTTCAGTTTCAACATTAATTGAAACGCTGTGCGAAGATTTTACAGGAACTCGAACAGTCGTAGCAGTCACGCGGATATCATCGTGAAGAATTTTCTTGGTTTCATCTATCATTTTCATTTCTTCTTTCGTATATCCGTTGTCCATGAAAACATCGATTTGTGGAATACAATTGTTTCTGATTGGATATTTGTATGCAAGTTGTGTTCCTTCCTCCAAATCAGAAATCCCCTTCACACCAGATCCTGACACTGATTGATAAGTCGAATAAATCACTCTTTTGATCTTGTACTTATCGTGAATTGGTTTTAATGGAAGAACAGATTGAATTGTAGAACAGTTGGGATTTGCAATTATTCCCTTATTCGTTTTAATATCTTCAGGATTTATTTCTGGAACTACCAATGGAACATCGGGATTCATTCTGAAATGTGAGCTGTTGTCAATAACTGTGACGCCTGCTTTTGCCGCTATTGGTGCGTATTTTTCACTTACAGATCCTCCTGCTGAAAATAGCGCAATTTTAATATCTTTTCCTTCAAACGAATTTTCGTTTAATTCTTCGACAGTGTATTTTTTGCCACAGTATTCAACTTCAGATCCAGCTGATTTTTTCGAACTGAATAAGTACAATTTATCGATTGGAAAATTTTTCTCACTCAAAACTTTTAACATCATACTTCCAACAAGTCCAGTTGCACCTACAACTGCTACATTAACCTTCATTTAGTCCTCCTTGTAAAATTCTTTATATATAGAACGAATTGCCTTTTCAAAATCTTTTGTTTCAACGCCAATAATAATATTGATTTCGCTGGAACCTTGGCTGATCATCTTGATATTTACGCCTTCTTTCGCAAGAGCTGTAAAAGTCCTCGACGATACACCTTTTTCATTAATCATACCTCGACCAACCACTGCGATTAGCGAGATATCTCTTTCCCAAGAAATCTTATCCACATCCAAATAAATTTTCAATTCTTCAAGAACCTTATTTAATTTCGGTGTGATGGATGAATCAGAAACCAAAACAGAAACAGAATCAATACTAGATGGCATGTGTTCAATCAATATATCGTTGGATTCAAAAACCGTCGTCAATTTTCTGAAAAAATCCTTCTCCGTATTCATATTTACTTTTTCAAGATTTATAACAGTGAAATCTTTCTTTCCAGAAATTCCAGTCACAATATTTTTGTTTTTCACATCGCACTTCGATAAAATCAACGTTCCTGCTTCATCTGGAGCATTTGTGTTTTTGATGTTTATAGGAATGTTCTTGTCCCTAAGTGGAAATATCGCCTCTTCGTGCAAAACTTTTGCGCCCATATATGAAAGCTCACGAAGTTCATGATACGTAATTGTCCCCATCGGTTTAGGATTTTTAACAATTCTTGGATCTGCAACCAAAAATCCTGACACGTCAGTAAAATTTTCATACATCTCACAGTCCAAGCTCGCCGCAATGACTGATCCTGTAACATCAGAACCCCCTCGAGAAAAAGTGTGTACATTATTATGTTCGTCAACGCCGTAAAATCCCGGCACTACAGCTCTGTCGTGTTTCGTCAAAATATTTTTGATATTTTCATGTGATTTTACAATATCCAACTCGCCATCATCGAATGCAATCAAATCCTTCGCATCCACGAAATCATAATCCAAATACGCCGCAAGCACTTTTGCACTCATAAACTCACCACGACTCACAACAAAATCATAACTTGCGCCATTTGTAATTTCTTCTTTTACATCAGAAAGAATTTTATCAATGTCAATATTCAAAACAAGATCATCGACAATATTTTTATAAATATTCTCAATGATCTCGTAAACCTCATTAAAATTCAAATCATGCGCACTCAATTCGTGACACATTGCCAATAAATCTGTCACCTTGTGCTTATTATTCACGCCTTTTCCAGGCGCAGAAACAACGATGAACTTGCGTGCATCATCATTCATGATAATATCCTTAACTTTTTTCAATTGATTAGCATCAGACAGTGAACTGCCACCAAATTTTACAACTTTCATGACTTCCCCTTCTTGTTAGCTCTATTAAATAATAATTCTATATCTACGTGAGAATTTTTTCTCATAAATTTATCAAAACAAAGTAAATAATCCAAAAATTCTATAAGTAATTTTTAAAATTATATAATTAAATCGCAATATTGTCAAATTTATAAACTAGAGTAAAAAAACAAGACCCTAGTTTTGCTAGAGTCTTGTGATGTTGTTCTTGATTACTCTCACTCTTCTTTTCCAAATGTCCAATGTATCCCAAACCATTCAAAATATTAGATTCTATTTTTTTAAAAAATATTGTCTCATTTTCCTTTAATATTGACACAAGTTCAGAACCATTGTCTTTCAATAGTAATTTTTCGTGTTTTTTATATAAAGATATTAATTTTTTTGCTTATATTAAATGCATTAGGCTCAACGTAAATATTTAATCATGTAAATGCAACCGAAAATTGATCCAGTGTTATTATCGAAAAGTGGTCAACAAATAGTATACTAATTGACCACTTTTTAAAATTATTCTTGAACTCATTTAAAATTAAATGGATTCAGATGTATTTTCCGATAAGCTTGCGTGCTCTTCCATGTTGTTTTTTATTCTTTTAAAACTATCCAAATGAATTTCGTGAGTAAAATTTTCTATTAAAATTTCATAGCTATCATCAAAAAATTTTTTTATGCTTTTTTTAGCACTTATATCTGCCATTGAGTATATGATAAAAATTCCTTGTAAAATCTCTTTGGTAACCAATGGATCACCTGCTGAATAGGAAATTATCTGGCTGAAACCAAGATATAGTTCATCCTCGACAGAATAACTTTGATAAATTATTTTTACATCTTCGTCCTCTTTCATGATTATAAAATGATTGCCTGCAGATAATAGTTTCCCTAGTAATGATGACATTTTATTTATACACATTATCGCAGTATTTGGATCATTTGTACCTGGGCTTAGGGCCATATTCGCGATTTCGGTTAAGTTTACAATTCCACGGTGATAATCTTCTTCTCTATTATTGTAAGCATTTATTAGAAACAATGGACTTAATTTTTCTTTTAATTCTTTTTTATCATTATCATCTAACTCGCATTGGAATATATTTAATTCCCCTACGCTTTCTCCTTTGGTTGTGTATTCACCAATTCTCTTGTTTATAACAAGTTCTGCTTTTATGCCATTAAGATCTTTAAAAATCTCATCTGCTTTTATTTCAAATAAATAACCTGAACTCTCAGCTACAATTGATAACTTTGTAGATTCGTCGCTTTCTTCATAATGCTTAGCTTTTTCTCTTAGTTCTACCTCTTTATCAATAAGTTTCTCGCAATCATTAAAAATATTTTCTATAATATTTGATACTTTTAGATTATCAAGAACCTGTCTTGAGAAAGCGATAAAACTTAGCATCGCAATTATGGAATAAGCAATTCCAAGACTTCCAGCTACAACATGTTGGTCTGGAGCAATATCTTGCAATAATAGGATACTGATTACTGAATAGAAAAAACCACTGACAAATATACCATATAAACCAAGAACTCCGGTCCTATCTATAAAACTCTGAAGCAACCTAGGTGATATGCTACTGCTATATTTATTAAGTACAGTGACAATAATTGTAAAACAAAAAGTACTTATAGTTAAAAATATTCCAGATATATTAGAAAGAAAATCTACCGAAACTTCAACCGATAACAATAGTTGTTTGGGAATATAAGATTTAAATGAAATATATTGATGATCAAAAATCCAGGTAACTAAAAGAAGCGACACTGTTAAAATTAAAAATCTTGACATCCTTAAAAAATTCTTATGATTAAAAAACCACAATTTAATTTTAGACAACATACTCAATCCTCCTATTTAAATGTTGTAATTATGAAACTATATTATCATATACTTGGTATTTATCCAATATAAAATAATATATTAATCTTTTTGTAATTGAAAAATCCTTTGTGGTTTTCTTGCTTATTTCCCCAATCTATCTTCAATCAATCTATAAAAGAAACTACTCAAGTACGCCGTAATGAGGCGCTTTCTAAACAATCCTAGTTCGCCATTTAGAACGCAAATTTATTCCCACTCTTCTTTTACAAACGTACGATACATCCCAATCCATTCAAAATACTAGATAATTTTTTTAGAGTATCACTAAATCTATTTTAATTTATTTTTCCCATTATATATTATCCATGGTTTTTACATTTATTTTTTTGAAAATAAAAAACTACCAATAATCTATTCCTAGATTCTTAGTAGTTTTTATTTATTATAACTTAGATTACTGATTCATCAACTAAATTACTTAAATTTTATTCCAGTCCTTCTCTTCTAATTTTTTTAAATTAGCCTTGTTAGTTCTAAAAATTCTCCCATTAAAAGGAATTTCATATCCTATTCTTTTTCCAATATGAACTAATTCTATAATAGCTTTATTATTTTTAACTTTGATATCAAAAGAGCTGATTTCATTCCATGGCATCAACAAAAAGTCTCCTTTAACAGAATTACTTATTTCCTCTTCGTGAATTCCTTTGTTTGAAAAATATAAGATAAAAGTTCTATTTGAATCAAATGTATAATATAGCCCACCTATAATTAATAACTTAGCCAATCCCTTCTTTATACCATTATGCTTAAATGCTATTAAATGATTGTCTAAATTTCCAAATTCATTTTTAATTTTTTCATTTATCTCATTATTATCATTAAATAAAAGTCCCATATTATCCCTCCTTACTTAAAAATAAATACTTCTTTAATATCTTTATTTAATACCTTGCAAATTTTATAGGCTGTTTCAAGAGTTGGACTTATCGTATTATTTTCATAAGCCATTATTGACCTTCTTTTCATACCAACAGCTTTAGCGAGCCTATGTTGCGATAGTCCAAGCTCCTTTCGAAATTCTGCAATTCTATTTTCAATTACTACTTCCATGTAATCACTTCCATATATGCTATAATGCAAATTAATCACATAACAATGACTTTAATATATACGATACAGTCTTCTTATATTCATATTTACATGCTTTTTTTAATGTTGAAGAAATAAACTAACGATAATATTGCACAAACAAACACACATAATCGCTACATACATGGGTATATGCTTTTTAAAGTCATTATATCCTACGAATATGGTTATTATAGATGCAATTATCAAAATATACTCAAATTTTTTATATTCATATTTTCTTTCCTAATTTATAAAATCTAAACCTCAACTACTAAATATAGGATAAAGGTGTATCTATTTTTTTACCTTTGTAAGTTACAAAACATCGAAATTTTCACCTTAGATAAATAATTCTTTATCTATATGAAATATCAATTCCAAAAAACTCTTTCAAGTAATACCACAATACTTCTGATAGGCCTAATGTAATCGCCCAAATTATCATGCTTCCAATCGTTGCTACAACTATCAATTTCCACTGTTTTGCCATCAAGGAAGCTACTATAGTTAGAATATATAGTGCAAATATCATATTTAAACTTATAATATTAATATTCAAAGACTCTAACACCAAACCTGTAAATGGAATTATTACAAACAATGTTATTAGCAAAATATATGATATTTTAGTTATCAAATTCATCTTTTTGAAATTTCTTATTTTATTTAACACAATCTACACCTCCTAAAAATAAAATCTACTTTTTAAAAACGAATAAATTTTTCTTTTAAATAACTATAGGTTATCAAAAATTATCTACTTCAGTAGAAATGCTACAAGCCTGAAACATTTAGCCTATCTTTAGATATCCTAACTAATCATTCTTCTGATTATTAACATAACACAAAAAACAGAAAATAATTTTGTTTTAATATTCATTAGTTACTAAATATGGGATCAAGGTATCTCCATTTTTATACCTTTGAAAATTAAAGTATGACATAACACTCTTATCCTCTTACAACTATGTATGGTTACATTTGTAGTACCATTGTTACATTTATAGTACCATGATATTATTTTTCTGTCAAATCATTTTACTGAATTTTCTTACAATAGCCATTAAAATATTCACCACAATAGAATTTCAATCCTCTTTATATAATTTACTAGAGGTAAATTTTTTAATGTACCAAAAAAAGACCGCAGCTTCAAACTACGGTCTAATTTTTTGTCCAATGTAAACCACTTGGAACTATTATTCAATTTATTATTTTTAACAAATGCACGCTATTCGCTCGCATCTTTTTATTTCCTTTATCAAGATTCAAAATAATTTTTGAGGAAAAATGGATGAAATAGGCGAAGTGCAGAAAGTACCGTAATGAGGCGTACATTAAGTACGCCGCAGTGAGGTGCTTTCGAAACGAGTCTAGTTCGCCATTTTTACCAAAAATTTATTCCCATTCAATTGTTGCTGGTGGTTTACTTGTTATATCGTAGACTATTCTATTGATGTGGTCTACTTCGTTAATTATTCTTACTGAAGTTTTATCTAATACTTCGTATGGGATTCTTGCCCAATCTGCTGTCATGAAGTCTGTTGTTGTTACGGCTCTTAATGCCAATGTGTAGTCGTAAGTTCTGAAATCTCCCATTACTCCGACTGTTCTGTTATTAGTGATTACTGCGAAGTATTGGTTGATGTCTTTGTCGATTCCTGCTTTTGCAACTTCGTCTCTGAATATGAAATCTGCTTCACGCAACACTTCTAATTTTTCTTCAGTTATTTCTCCCATTACTCTTATTCCAAGTCCTGGTCCTGGGAATGGTTGACGATATACCAAATATTCTGGCATTTCTAGTTCTAATCCCAATCTTCTGACTTCGTCTTTGAATAAATCGCGAAGTGGTTCGATTAAATCTTTGAAATCAACTACATCAGGAAGTCCACCAACGTTGTGGTGAGATTTGATTACTGATGCATCGCCTTGTCCAGATTCTATTACGTCTGGATAGATTGTTCCTTGTGCTAAGAAATCCACAGATCCGATTTTTTTTGCTTCATCTTCAAATACTCTGATGAATTCTTCTCCGATGATTTTTCTCTTTTGTTCTGGATCTGATACGCCTTTTAATTTATTTAAGAATCTGTCTTTTGCATTTACTCTTACGAAGTTTAATTCGTCATTTTTGAATGCAGCTTCAACTTCGTCGCCTTCATTTTTTCTCATCAAACCATGGTCAACGAATACGCATGTCAAGTTTTTGCCGATTGCTCTGGATAAAAGTGCTGCACACACAGAACTGTCTACCCCACCTGATAATGCCAACAAAACTTTTTTGTCGCCGACAGTTTTTCTGATTTTTTGGATTTGTTCTTCCAAGAAGTTTTCCATTGTCCAATCTCCGTCTGCTTTACAGATTTCATAAAGGAAGTTTTTGATTAATGTTTTACCTTCAACTGTGTGGTTAACTTCTGGGTGATATTGTACTGCGAAAATCTTCTTGTCTTCGTTTGCAATTGCTGCTACAGGACAAGAATCAGTTGTTTGGATAATATCAAATCCTTCTGGTTTTTGTGATACGAAATCAGTGTGGCTCATCCACACGATACTTTCGTCGCTCATATCTTTTAAGATAGAGCTTTGGTTTGAGATTTTGGCGTTTGTTTTACCAAATTCACGATTTTTTGCTTTTTCAACAACTCCACCAAAATCTTTGGAAATAAGTTGCATTCCGTAGCACATTCCCAAAATAGGAATATTTAATTCAAAAATTTCTTTTTCGATTTGTGGAGAATTTTCTTCGTAAACGCTGTTTGGTCCGCCTGTAAAGATTATCCCGATTGGTTGTTTTTCCTTAATAGCATTCAATGCTTTTTTGTAAGGAACAACTTCGCAGTACACGTTCAAATCTCTGACACGACGAGCGATTAGTTGATTATATTGTCCTCCAAAATCTACTACAATAACTAATTGATGTTTCATTTCTACTCCTAATTATTAGTTAAATATTTTTCTATATAGTCTTCGTAATTCATTGATACGTCACGATAAGTTCCGTCATCAAATATTTCAATAATTCTATTTGCCACAGAAGATACAAATTGGTGATCAAGTGATGTGAACAAAATGTTTGATTTGAATGCGATTAGCCCGTTGTTTACAGCTTCGATACTTTCCAAATCCAAATGGTTTGTAGGTTGGTCGAACACCAAAACATTCGCAGGTGTTACCATCATTTTTGAAAACATCATTCTAACCTTTTCGCCACCGCTTAGAACGTTGGACTTCTTCAAAGCTTCGTCTCCTGAAAATAGCATCTTGCCCAAGAATCCTCTGATGTGGATTTCTGATTTTTCTTCGCTGAATTGTCTCAACCAATCAATCAAATTCAAATCGCAATTTTCAAAATATTTAGTATTATCCTTTGGAAAATACGTGTTAGTGATAGTTTGTCCCCACTTGTATTCTCCAGAATAATTATCATCGTTTCCGTTGATTATTTCGAAAAATTTCGTGATAGCTATTTCGTTTCCGATAAATCCAATCTTATCTCCTTTGTTGACCCTGAAAGTCAAATTATCGATAAGTTTGCTGCCATTTTGTTCTACAGTCAAGTTGTCTACATTTAGAATTTCGTTGCCAACTTCTCTCGAAAGTTCAAATCCAACAAATGGATAACGTCTACTAGATGGTTTAATGTCATCCAACGTGATTTTATCGAGAAGTTTTTTTCTACTTGTAGCTTGCTTGGATTTTGATTTGTTGGCGGAGAATCTTTGAATAAATTCTTGTAATTCTTTAATTTTGTCTTCTTTTTTCTTGTTTTGTTCTTTTTGCATTCTAAGTGCAAGTTGACTTGATTCGTACCAGAAATCGTAGTTACCAACGAACATATTAATCTTTCCGTAGTCCACATCCACCATGTGAGTGCACACTTCATTCAAGAAATATCTATCGTGAGATACTATTATTACAATTCCTGGAAAATCCATTAGAAAGCCTTCAAGCCACAATATTGCCTTCAAATCCAAACCATTTGTAGGTTCGTCTAGTAGCAATATTCCTGGATTACCGAACAAAGCTTGCGCTAACAAAACTTTTACCTTGTCGGATTCTTTCAAATCTTTCATAAGCATATAATGTTGTTCTGTTGTAATGCCCAAACCTTGTAACAAAGATGAGCTTTCCGCTTCTGCTTCATATCCTCCAAGCTCTTGGAATTCCGCTTCCAATTCAGCTGCTCTCATTCCATCTTCATCGCTGAAATCAGGCTTCATGTATATCTCATCTTTTTCTTTTTGGATATCGTAAAGTTTCTTATTTCCCATCAAAACTGTTTCCATTACGCTGTTTTCTTCAAAAGCGTAGTGGTCTTGGTTAAGCTTTGATAATCTTGTGTTCTTATCTATCGTGACATTGCCTTTTGTAGGCTCTTTTTCTCCGGATAAAATTTTGAGGAACGTTGATTTACCAGCACCATTCGCACCAATAACTCCGTAACAGTTACCTGGATTAAAAATTAGGTTAACATCCTCAAATAATTTTTTATCGGGGAATATGACACTTAAATTGTTAACTGTTAACATCTAAATCCCTCCAATACTCACATATTATACCATAAAAGTATACTCAAGTCTTGATATTACGATATTTGGATACATTTTTTAATTCAAAAACAACCATTTAATTTTGAAAAATAAATGGTTGTTGATTTAATAAATTTATTTGTCTAACAATCCTTTTGGTAATTTTCCAATCGAAGCATCTTTTCCAAAATCGCATACTGCTTTAATGTAGCTTTCGATGTTTTCTATTGGAGTGTGGTCACATACGGTACACCCTGAATTTAACATGAAACCTTTTGGACTGTCTGAAGCTTTTTGCAAAATATTTTTTACTTCGTTTCTAACAGTTTGTGGGTCTGAATTCAAAAGTATATCCATAGGCGCAATATTTCCTTCGATTATCATAGAATTTCCGAGAACGTTTTTGAATTCTCCCATATCTTCTATGTTATCAAGTGAAAATCTTGAGAAATTAGTATCTGTGAAGTTTTCCCAAACTTTGTCAGTTTTACCGCAAATATGAACCATTGGTTTGATTCCAGTAATTTCATAAATTGCATCTGTCAATTTTGTCAAATGAGGCTGTGCAAATTCTTCAAATTGTTTCTTGCTAATTACTGTCATCGATGCAACAGGATCAGCAATTTTGAAGAAACATCCACCTATTTCGTCAGTGAAAGTTCTCACAAAATCAATGGTATAATTTGTACACAAATCTAATAATTCGTGCAAATTTTCCTTGTTTTTTCTCGTATCGCGAAGAAGTTTTTCAACAGGTCTGACTCCAGAAGCTGTAGTAAATGGTCCTGTAACTGCACCAAATATTGTTATTCCATCCATTGATGATTTCGTCTTTTTTGCTTTTTCAATAAAATTGCACACAGTTTCACTGTTACTTACATCTATATTTCCCAAATTAGCCATTGATTCATAATCATCAATAGCATAATGAGATGTCAAAAAGTCGCCATTTTCTGTCATTCTAGTTTCGCTACCGAGAATGCTTCCAATTCCTTTTTGATCCATGCCAATATACATGTAATCTATTCCATATAAAGATTTTTTGAGATGAACCATATCAGTATACAACGAAAAATCATTTATCAAATCTATTTTTGTGTATCCCATATTTGTTGCCAAAGGTGTTTCTACATCGAAAAGATCAAATGGAACAACATCCACGACATTACCATCTAAATATGACTTCAATCTTTCTGTGTAAGTCATCTTGATTAATCCTTCATCTACAAACGAAAAATACTTTTTTTTCATAAAATCCTCACTAAATTATTTTAAATTAATCTTTACAGAAGTTTCTGTTTTTTTGCAAACTCCACATTGTTTTGCTTTTGGATCTATTTTTTGTAATATTTCAAGAGATTTATCCACATCTTTTGCATCAACTACAACTACCATGCCTATTCCCATGTTGAAAGTAGAGAACATTTCTTTTGTTTCTACATTTCCCCATTTTTGAATAGCTTTGAACACAGAATCAATTTCTGATTCTTTTATGTCAAATTCTATTCCGATATTTTCTGGTAACATTCTTGGTACGTTTTCGTATAATCCACCACCAGTAATGTGAGCAATTCCTTTGATTTCAACTTCTTTTAATAAAGCTGAGATTTCTTTTTCGTAAATTCTTGTAGGAACCAAAAGTCTTTCTCCAACTGTAGTGTCTTCAAATTTGTCGGATAATTTTACATTTGCCATATCCAATGCCGCTCTTACAAGTGAAAATCCATTGCTGTGAACTCCACTTGAAGATAGTGATATTGCAACGTCTCCTTCTTTAATTCCACTTCCATCGATTATTTTATCGCGATCTACAATACCAACTGCAAATCCTGCTAAATCATAATCATTTTCCTTGTACAATCCTGGCATTTCAGCAGTTTCTCCGCCGATTAATGCACATTCAGATTGGCTACAACCTTCTGCTACACCACGAACCAAATCCGCCATTTTTGCTGGTTTCAAACTTCCAGTCGCAATGTAATCCAAGAAAAACAATGGCTTTGCTCCTTGGCACAAAACATCATTAACACACATTGCAACCAAATCAATACCAACTGTATCGTGTTTATCTAGTTCCATTGCTAGTTTGATTTTTGTTCCAACGCCATCAGTTCCACTAACCAATACAGGCTCTTTCATATCGGATATTTCTGGTTTAAATAGACCAGCAAATCCACCAATTCCTGTTAGAACTTCTTTGCCATGAGTTTTCTTTACGATTTCTTTTATGATTTGAACTTCTTCGTAGCCTTTTTCTTTATCTACACCAGAATCTTTGTAAGTTAATCCCATTATATTTCTTCTAACTCCTTGTCAGAATCAATTACGGCTTGTTTCATTTCTTCTTTGTATTCTTTTAATTTTTGAGCTAATTTTTCGTCAGATAGAGCAATCATTTGAGCTGCTAAGATAGCTGCATTTTCTCCACCGTCGATTGCAACGGTTGCAACTGGAACTCCTTTTGGCATTTGAACGATTGAATATAATGCATCCATTCCAGCAAGTGCAGATCCTTTTACAGGAATTCCTATAACTGGTTTTGTTGTAATTCCAGCTGTTACTCCACCCAAATGTGCTGCTTTTCCAGCGATTGTGATGTAAACTTTGCAGTCGTCTTTTTCAACAGTTTCTTTCAAAACATCCAATGCTCTGTGTGCTGAAATAACTGATACTTCATAAGAAAGATCGAATTTTTTCAACATTTTAGTAACTTTTTTTGCAACTTCAATATCTGAGCTGCTTCCCATTATTAATCTAATATCCATTTTTTGCTCCTATTTTTTTGTATAGTTTGGAGATTCTCTAGTAATAGTAATATCATGTGGATGATTTTCTACAAGTGATGCTGGAGAAATCTTCACGAATTTTGATTTTTCTTTTAATTCAACCAAGTCTTTGCTTCCTACATAACCCATACCTGAACGAAGTCCACCAACTAATTGGTACACAACTTCTGCTACAGATCCTTTGTAAGCAACTCTACCTTCTACTCCTTCTGGAACGTATTTCTTAGTGTTGTTTTGGAAATATCTGTCGCCACTTCCTGCTTTCATAGCACCAAGTGAGCCCATTCCTCTGTATTCTTTGTATTGTCTACCTTCTAATACAACTAATTCTCCAGGACTTTCTTCAGTACCAGCGAACAAACTACCTGCCATGATAACTGATGCACCAGCTGCTAATGCTTTTGTAATATCTCCAGAATATTTAATACCACCATCGGCAATGATTGGAATATCGTATTTGTCGGCTTCTTTTGCACATTCAATTATAGCTGTCATTTGAGGAACACCGATACCTGTTACAACTCTTGTTGTACAAATAGATCCAGGTCCAATACCAACTTTAACGCAATCTGCACCAGCTTTTATCAAATCTCTTGTAGCATCTGCTGTTGCAACATTACCTGCGATAATTTGAAGATCTGGGAAAGCTTTCTTTAATTTAGTTACAGCATTCAAAACTCCTCTTGAATGACCATGTGCTGTATCGATTGTTACGACGTCAACTTTTGCATCCACTAAAGCTTGGCATCTTTCAATCATATCAGTTGTGATACCTACTGCTGCACCAACTAATAATCTTCCTTGTGAATCTCTTGCTGAATTTGGATATTGTATTGACTTTTCAACATCTTTTGTAGTGATAAGTCCTTTTAATTTGAAGTTTTCATCTACAATTGGAAGTTTTTCAATCTTGGCGTTCATCATTTTTTCCAAGGCTTCATCCATTGATATGTTTTCGTGACCTGTTATTAAATTGTCCTTAGTCATAACATCTCCGATTGGAAGTTGTTCATCTTTTACGAATCTAACATCTCTGTTAGTTAAGATGCCGACCAAAGTCATATCTTCTTTAACTATAGGTACACCGCTAATTCTGTAGTGACTCATCAATTTTAATGCATCAACGATTTTGTCATCTGCAGATAAGTAAAAAGGATCAGTAATTATTCCATTTTCTGAACGTTTAACTCTATCTACTTCTCTTGCTTGTTCTTCAATAGTCATGTTCTTGTGAATAATTCCGATCCCGCCTTGTCTCGCCATTGCGATAGCCATTTTTGACTCAGTTACAGTGTCCATTCCTGCTGACATCATAGGAATGTTCAATTCAATTTTTTTTGTTAATCTTGTTTTCAAGATAGTTTCATTAGGTAAAACTTCTGATGGACCTGGTACTAGAAGTACGTCATCAAATGTTAATCCTTCGCCGATAAATTGCATAATACCCTCCTCATAAAATAAATAAAAACTTTGTTAAAAATTTTTAATGTTAGGAATAAATTTACCATACAAACGATAACAAGTCAAGCAAATTTATCCCAATCATTTTCTTTAAATGTATTATATCAGAAATGCAAATTTTTGAGCAAGAAAAAAACGCATCAAAAAAATTTTGACGCGTAAATTCCTATAATAATTCTACATCTATTTGTTCGGCAACTTCATTTATTTTACTTACATCCAACTTTTCTACTTCATAAACTCTCGCATTTAATACTCCAAGACTTATCGCCTTCAAAACAGTTTCCATGACACTTTCTCCATCATCCAAGAATTTTGCAATCCCTGCGACAGTGGCATCTCCGCTTCCAACAGTTCTTTGAATTTTGTATTGTGGAACTGTAATTTTGTACAAATTATCTTTGTATTTTAAAATCGCTCCGTATTTTCCGTTGGTAACCAAAACAATTTCAATATCATCTAACAATTTATTGCTGAAAATTTCCTTCAAATAATCTGAATCTTTGTTGATGAAATCTTCTGATGAAATATCTTCTGATAAGCCAATAATTTCTTTGAATTCGTGGAAGTTAGGTTTGATAGCGTATGGTTTGTAATTATTTTCCAAAACTTTTTTCGTGACTTGTCCACTTGTATCCAAAATAATCTTGCTGTTATCTTGTAGTATGTCCATAGTTTCTTCTACGAAATTATCGGATAAACCATTCATCAAACTTCCACTGATTACAGATATGTCGTAGTTTTTTCCGATTTCTTGTATTAGTGACATGAATGTTCTTTCAAATCTCGAATCAATTTTATTGGTCTTTTCAAATATTTCAAATTGCTTATCGCCATGAATTACTCTGATGCAGTTTCTAGTGTCGACATTTGTGAAGATAAAATCGTGCTTAATGTTCACATCATCCAATTTGTCGATTACATAATCTCCGTTACTTCCACCGATAAATCCTGTAACCATGAAATCTGCTCTCAACAAATCCAAAACTTTGGACACATTTATACCTTTGCCGCCTGGCGTCTTGTACACATCATCAACTACATTTACTCCATTAGTATCCAGCTCATCCATCTCGTAAATTACATCTATAGCAGGATTAGAAGTTATACTAAGTATCATTTTATTCTCCTCTTTATTAATTAAAATTAAGCTTTTATTTAATATACCCAAAAATTTAGCTTTTTAAATTATTTAGATAATTTTGATGTAAGGATAACCTCAGCAGCCTTCAATCCGTCGATTGCACTTGAAACAATTCCTCCAGAATATCCGCTTCCCTCACCAATTACATACAAATTATCAATATTTTCGCTTCTCAACAAATCATCTCGGTCCATTTTCACAGCACAAGAAGTTCTCGTTTCAACTCCTGTGAGTACCGCTTCATCCATCGAAAAACCGTGAAGTTTCTTGTCCATCATTTTTATCGCGGTTTTGATGTAATCTGTAACGTGTTTTGGATAAATATCGTTCAAATTACTCAAAACATATCCAGGTTTGACAGTAGGGACGACTTCACCGATTTTTTCTGATTTTTTATCGTTCATAAAATCTTTTACCAATTGAACTGGCGCATTGTAATTAGATCCTCCCAATTCAAAAGCCTTGCGTTCGATTTCTTGTTGAAATTTAATTCCGTCCAACAAATTGTGTCCGTAAGTATTCTCATCTATACCACACACAATCGCGCTATTTGCGTTTCTGCCGTCTCTTTTATGAAAACTCATACCATTGACACACAACTCATTTTCTTCGCTAGATGCATTGATTACATATCCTCCCGGACACATGCAAAAAGTGTACACTCCTCTTTTGTTTTCTTCAGAATAAGAAAGTTGATAAGTCGCGCTTGGAAGATTTCTATCACATTTATATTGAGCAAAATCAATCATTTTTTGTGGATGCTCAATCCTAAATCCAACTGCAAATGGCTTGTTCGTCATTTTAATTTTATCTGCTAACATCACAGCAGTATCTCTTGAACTATTGCCAAGAGCCAAAACGTAACAATCTGATTGGAATTTTTTATCATGCGATTTTATTCCAACGCATTTTTCGTTTTCGATTTTCACATCGTCAATCAATGTATCAAATTCGAATTCGCAACCCATTTTTATAAGGTCATTTCTCATATTCACGATTACTTTTTGTAATTCATCAGTTCCGATGTGTGGCTTGGAGTCGTACATGATTTCACTTGGAGCGCCGTAGTCGACAAATGTCTTCAAAACTTCCCTGACTCTCTTGTCTTTGGAGCGTGCTGTTAATTTCCCGTCAGAAAAAGTTCCAGCTCCCCCTTCACCAAATTGCACGTTACTGTTCGTGTTTAGCTCTCCAGTTTTTAAGAAATGTTCGATATCATCAACTCTTTTTGATACCTCACTTCCTCGTTCAATAACCTTGACCTTTGCTCTATTTTTCGCTAATAAATACGCACAAAACAACCCTGCAGGTCCACTTCCCACAACTGTGACGCTTTTCGAATTATCTACATTCTCTAATCTAAAATCTTCCTCAAAATATTTCTCACAATTCTTGATTGATTTTATCTTTTTATCGGACAAGTCGACATCAACTATAACTTGATAATTGAACAGAATCCCCTTTCTCGCATCGATTGATTTTCTGTAAATCTCGTAATCGAAGTTTTTCATTCCAATCATCTTGGAGATTTTTTTCTTCAATTCGTTCTCATCGTCATTTTTCAATTTTATATTTCTAATAATAATCATAATTTTCTCTCTTTCGTTTGCTACTTGTATTATATCATTATTTAAATAGAAATATTGATAAGCCATGCATTAGGTATTTTAAAATCCTAATGCTAAGAATATCATACGGAAAAAATTGTAGATTTCTAAATCCACACCTAAAAAGCTGCCTACCTTAGTAGACAGCTTGCGTTTTATTTTTCTTCAAACATTTCCTCTAATATATCTATTGCATCGTTCACAGCTTGTGGACATTTTCTTTGCATCGTGTTTTCTTGTTCGATTTTTTCAAGATTTTCTGCTATATTATCTCCCAATATTTCTTCGCAAATTATCGTTGATTGTTTTTCCTTGAATTTGGTATCAAATTCGAACATTTTTTTGATGAGTTCGACTTTCTTCTCGCCTTCATTTGGCTTTGAATGACCGTATTTGATTCCCAAAACCATGTAGGCACCAGTTACTGCTCCACAAGTCATTCCCTTGTACATGCCGCCTGTAAATGGCGATGCGATTTTTGTAAGAAGATTTTTGTCAACTCCCAAATCATCTGCAAAATATCTCAATACAACTTGTGCACAATCTATCCCTTCAGTAAATTGTTGCCAAATTTCTTCATTCGTTAATTTATTCATCCAATGCACCTCCACAACTTGAACCACTTCCTGCAGTACATCCGTAGCAATAATCTTTACACACAATTTCTCTAGACAAATCATCTACATTAATCAAATCTTTTATGTTTTTGTAGACCTTCATAGGAACTTTTTCTGCTAAATGGAAGTCACAATCGTGAAGATTTCCCAAACTATCCACAGAAATTTGGAATCTGCACATGATATTTTCAACAGTTTCTTCGTTGTAATTATCTTCCAACAATTTCATATAATCTTCGTATTCGCCTTTTTCTACCAAAAAATCTCTGAAATATCCAATAGGCATATTTGTAATTGTAAACAAATTACTGAACACAACATCTTTCTTTTTTAATTCGCGTTCGTAATCTGATTGAAGATTGGATTGTTCTGGTGGCAAGAATCCTCCGAGTGGATTGTAAACCAAGTCCAACTCTTTTTCAGTGCCGTATCCCATTTCGTTAAGTCTCTTCAAGTTAGCTATGACTTTGTCGAACACTCCATCTCCTCTTTGGCTGTCCACATTGTCTTGCGTATAACAAGGAAGTGACACTACGATTTTGATTTTTTCTTTGTCAAATAAATTCATTAATTCTTTGTTTTTTTCGATATCTGTCGCATTCGTACGAATAATAAGTTCGTCTACTCTTTTCAAACATTCCTTCATAAACCACACGATTTCTGGATGTGTTGTTGGTTCTCCACCTGTAATATCCACAGTTTTCATCTTGTGATTATCCAAAAATTTAAGGCAGTCTTGCATAGTTTCTTTGGACATTTCTAAATTTTCACTGTTTTTCATAATGTGACAGTGTTTACAACGCAAATTACATTTTTCAGTAATATTTAATTGTAGAGTTGTAATGTCACCTGTTTTCTTAAATTTTTCTGATATTCTATCTTCGAATCTCATTTTCTCCCCCTAAATTTCCCCTTTAATGCATTTTTAAAAAAGCTTGGATCGCATTTTTCATCTATGCCAACCATTTTACTTACAAAATGGTGTACTTCATTATTTGCCACAAACTTGGATGAACAAGTTGCGCAATAAGTATACATTTTTTCGTTTTTGATGGAGTTTTGCATTTGTGTTGCGATTTCTTTTTCGCTTTTTCCTGCAATTCCACCAGCACCACAGCAGTTTGTACTTATGTATTTATTGTTAAATCCTTTGATATGTCGTTTGATTTCTTCAAACATTATATGATTATACCTGTCAGAACATGGGAAGAACACATTCACTTTCTCATCAATGTCTTGTATCATATCTCTTTCTTCGAGCCATTTGAAAATCGTGATAACTTCTACTGACAAATTTTTGTAGAATTTGTGGAAACAGTTTGGACATACGCACACAATTCTTTCCACTTCTTTGTCTTCAAGTTCTTTCTCAAGTCTTTCCATATAATTATTTTCAAATCCCGTAAAATCACTTGGAAGATTGCAACAATCAATTGAATAATCAAATCCTTCTTTGTTGAACAATTCCATTAAATATTTTGTTGTGTCTGGATAAAATGCTGGAAAATTACATCCCAAATACAACAAATCTTTTGTTTTTCTATCGGATTTGTTTTTGAAGAAATAATTTTCTTTTTGTTTTTTCACAGATTCAAATTTTGGATTTTGTTTTCTTAAAATAAGAGAAATCTTTTTTCCATCCAAATCAACTGGACACACTGCTTTACATTTTTGACACAAGAAACAAGAAAACGCCAAGTCTTGTCTGTCTGCAAAATCTTTCAAATTAATCTTGTATTTTGTCAAAAAAGGGCAGTTCTTCGTACATTTACCGCAATCAATACACTTATCTTTTACTTCTTGTAAGTAATCATTTGTACTTTTGTTTGATATCATCTACGCTTTCCCCCTTGCGATACATATATTGGCATTTTTGCATCATCCACATAGTCTTAAAAGGACCATTATTTTGAAATCTACGCGATGAAGAATATATCTTCATTTTTGATAGGAAGATTTTGTATCCTTTTTCCTTTACCCTAATCGAAAAATCATAATCTTCCATTAAATCTATGTTTTTGAATCCACTCATCTCATCGTAAAACTCTCTAGTAAAAAACATTCCCTGATCACCAAAAGCTATGTTTCTGTGTCTGACACGATTGCTGGAATTAAATGCCACAATTTGCATTATGAACTTTTTCGGAACAAAGGAAATACTGAAACAACCCATTTTATAATTTTCTAAAATAGATTTGATTTCTTCTTTTGGATTTTCTCTAAAAAAAGTATCCGCATGAAGAATCAGAATTATTTCCCCATTTGAATTTAAAATTCCATTTATAATTTGATTGCCACGACCTTTGATGCTTCTAATTGGATTATATCCGCGTTTTTTTATTTTTTCAAACGTATCGTCATCGCCACTCACGCTGAAAATCACCTCGAACTCATCATCAAAAACATCTAGACGATCGATGAACTTGTCGATGTTGTCAGATTCGTTATATACAGGCACTATTACTGAAATCATTCGCTTTTATAAACTCCCATATATTATCTAAAAATTCATCCGACAAATACGCTTTTATCTTCTCAAAAGTAAATCCATTATCCCTGTTTTCGTCAACATATTGAGTGTATGCCATTGAGCACCAAGTTATTCCTCGTAGACACGTAAACAGCAAATATTTTACGAATTTTTCCCTGTCTACTTTTGTTTTTGATAAGTTGTCGTATTCATCTAAAAAATCATCCATTGTGTCGTTGTCAAAAATTACATCTGTCTTCCAAAAAGTCGTCGTCGGTGCCAAAAAGTGCGCCAAATCTTGTTCACGCTCTCCTATAATCGGCTTTTCCCAATCTATAACGTAAGATTTATCTCCTATGATAAAATTTTTATTGTTGAGTTCAGTGTTGATAAGACATGGATTTTGAAGTGAAGAAGTAAGTCCCAGATTTTTGATGTATTTGAGCATATTTGAAATCTTTTCTTCGGTTGTATTGTTTTTCTTGTCCCATTTTTGATAATGAGAAAACATCTGCGTAAATTCGTCGAACATCATCTCAAAAGGACTGTCCGCTTTTATAAAATCTTGTCCAATAACATCCAGTGAGTGGATTTGTGAGAGCAAATATGCTGCGATTTTTAAATCAGTATGATAATCCAAATCTCTTCCTATCAAATACTCTTCAGTAAGATAAGAAATCCCTGATAATTCATCCTTTTTCAAATCGTAAACCTTGGCAGTTACATTTGATTTTTCTAAAAATTTGAGAGCCTTGTATTCGTATTCTATTTGATTATCCAAATGCATTTGGGATCCTCTTGCAATTCTTATCAAATAATCATCATCTATTAGATAATTTGAATTGTACTCGCCTTTACCAAGTAATTTCACGTTGTCTGATTTGGATATGTATTTTACAAAATCAATATCAGTGTCGATATCGTGAGTTTCTCCCAATTTAAAATAGGACAAACCATTTTCAATCAAACTATTTTCCAAATCGTTTTCTACATTCGGATTAGAATATTTTTTGTTCTCAAACAAAACATCGTGTGATTTCTTCATCCCAATCAAACTGTAGCCGCCATCTTCTGTCGGGCTGAATACTACGTCATAATCCTCTAATTTATCAAAAGCTTCATCAAAAATTTCATCATCAAAATCAATGATATCTGAACCAATTAAAACCACTTTAGAATATCCTCGTGACAAAACTTCTTTTATGGAATTTTTCATCCTTTGACCAATATCATCTCCTGTTTGTCTGATACAGTCATGAGGAGAATTTTTCGTGTAATCCTCAAATAATTCGTCTGGCGTTAGAGATAAGAAAACTTTGTATTTTTTGATAATATTTACGTTTTTATCAATCAAATTGCCGCTGAATTTTATTCTTTCATTTTCTGATAAAAGATTCGACAATCTAGTTTTAGAATTTTTATTTGGAATTTTGGTCATCAAAATTACTGCGTTCATTTTATCTCCTGTAAAAAAAGCGGCCCAAAATATGAGCCGCTTAAATTTTAAAAATTATTTTACTAATTCGTAGTCGTGTTCTTTAGTTCCATCTAAAGAGTTGAATACGTCTTTGTTTCCTCTTTCAACTAATTTTTGAGCTAATTGACCAGATTTATTTCCAGAATAGCAATAAGTGTAAACTGGTTTATCTGTAGGAATTTCTGATAATCTTGCATCAGCTTCATCTAAAGGCATGCTGATAGCATTTTTGATGTGACCTTTGTCATAATCTTTCTTATCTCTTACATCAACTATAACGTTGTTTGTATCTTCAGAAGCTTTTACTAAATCGGCTGGTAAAATGTTAGCAAATTTAACTAATTTGTATTCAAATTTCTTAACGCCTTCTGCGTTAGTAACATCTTTGAATCCATTTTTAACTAAAATTTCAGCAGCTTCTTGGCTCTTCTTACCGCTGTTACAAATTGTAATTACAGCTTTATCTTTGTAAGCATCTAATTTTGAAACTTCTTGTTCGAAAGTGTCGATTGGCATGTTAATAGCCCATTTAACGTGACCTTGGTCATATTCATCTTTGCTTCTAACATCAACAACCAATACAGTTTCTTTTTTCTTCTTGTCTTGTTCAATTGCTTCAAGATCTGCGCCCTTCATTTCTTTGATCGCAGCTTTTTCTTCTGATTTGTTTTCAGTTTTTTGTTCTGTTTTAGCATTATTGTCAGCTGGTTTTTCTGAATTATTTGAACATCCAGTAACAGTTAAAGCTGATACTAATGCTAAAGTTAATAAAAGTTTTTTCACTATAAATTCCTCCTAAAAATCTTTTCGATAATATTGTATCATACACATACTTCGAAACCCAAGGGTTATTTATTGAAATTTTCTATAAATGGATTGTTAAAGATTTTTGAGAAATATTTTTCTAAATTTTTTAATACCTGTTTTTATCCTTTATTCCACAACTTATAGCATCAACTGGACAGGCGTTTTTGCATCTAGCACATCTGATGCATTCTTTGTGATTGCAATTTTTAGTAGGATCAATGTTCATTTGACACACTTTCTTACATCTTCCGCAACTTATACATTTTTCTTTGTCCAATCTATATTTGAAAATAGAAATCGGATTGAAAAACGAATAAATCGCACCCAATGGACAAATATATTTACAGAAAGGTCTATAAATTATTATTGAAAGTAAAATTGTAATTATTAGAATACTTCCTTTCCAATAATACAAAAACCCAATTGCACCTCTCATGCTTTTATTGAGCAGTACCAGAGGAATTCCACCTTCAAGCATTCCTATTGGACAAATAAGTTTACAAAAATACGGCGATCCTTGCCCCAAAATATCAACCAAGAACATCGGCAAAATTATTACGAAAATTAGCAAAATAAAATATTTTAATTTTCTCAAATGTTTATCGTATTTGAAAGTTTTTATTTTTTTGAAAAAAGGAATTTTGTACAGTAAATCCTGAATCAATCCAAATGGACACAACCATCCACACACAAATCTTCCCATCAATGCGCCAATAAAAAACAAAAATCCGACTATGTAATAGCTAAACTTGAAATTTGAATTTCCAATTACAGCCTGTAACGAACCTATTGGACAACTTCCTTTTGCTCCAGGGCACGAATAACAATTCATGCCCGGAACACAGATTTTTTTCAAATTCCCGCCGTAAATTTTTCCGGTTTTAAATCCCTCTACATAAGAATTTGTAATCAGAAACCACAGTGATTGGAAAGCGTGTCTGAAATTATCCATTATTTTGTATTTATTTTTCTTATCTCCAAACTTTAGTAAATTTTTTATTTTATCCAATTCCAATACACTCCATGCAAATTCTTATAGCCTTATCCAACACAACTTTGACTTCACCGTTGTTGTATCCATAATAAATCATGCCAACTGATAAACACAAAATCATGACCGAAAATACTCGACTATGAATAAATTTTTTGTACATTTGAATCACCAATTTTATTTGTTTTTCAAATTAGCCAATTCTTTTTCGATAACTTGTTTCCATTCTTCTTTTGATTTTGCACCAGAATAAGTTTCTCCGACGATGTTTCCTTTTTTATCTACGAAGAAAGTTTCAGGCATCGCTTGAATGCCGTTTAATCTGCCGTTAAAATTTGATTTGTCTGGCATCAAGAACGGATATGAAGCTTTTGTTTTTTCTTGGATTAATTTTGATTTTTGCAAGGCGTCATTATTAGTTCCATTATCATCAACAGTATCTGTAACAACTCCTACAATGTTTACTCCTTTGGATTTCATTTCTTTGTAAACTTCCGATAAATCTGGAATTTCGTTCACACAAGCACTACACCAAGTTGCAAACACATTTACCATTGTAAGATCGTATTTTTCGAAATCTTTGCTTGTAAATTGTTTGCCATTGATATCTTTTGTAGATAAATTACCTAATCCTTTCACAGATTTTTTATCAAAAGCTTCTGTGTTTTCTAAACCAGTTTTTTCAGATAATACAAATCCATTTTCAGGACGTGGTTTTTTATCTATAATATCAATTTGAGTTTGGGCGAATTCTTTTGCAAAACCTTCGTCCATTTTACCTTTTGAACTTATGTAGTAAGCGAACTTACCATCTTTTGATTCGCCAATTTTCTTGTGATTGTCACATTTTGTAATCTTGGAAATCTCAGCTTCAGACATTTTTTTATCAAACATTCCAATAGTGCCTACTCTTTCCAATTCTCTTTGCCATTTTTCGTATCCATCGCCCATTTTATCCACTACTGCATTTTTTTGTTCTTCAGTTAATTTGCTGAAAGTAAGCATAGCGTATTTCAATTCTTTGTCGATTGGACTTTGTTCATCCAACATCGCAATTTTCTTATTCGTCATATCTTTTTTAACTTGTTCTGGAAGTTTGAACTTCAATCCCAAAAACTCATATACAAATTCATCTTTTGGTTTTAATGAATAATCAGAAGGTTTGAATTTTTCGTTTTCACGGTTTTTATCATTTTTCATTCCAGCTTCTTTTGGACTTACCACTTTAGTTTGCTTTCCAGTATTTCCACTAGATTTTTGACATCCAACTGCCCCAACGCTAAAACACAAAGCTAGTAGCAAAGTTGTTCCTTTCAATACATTTTTTCTCATAATTTCCTCCATAAAATATCTAAGGTAATTTTTAGATAACACGGTCTCGTGTGATCTGATATTATATTACGATAGTTTTGTGAAATGCTTGTGAAACAAAAAATAATGCGTCTTTTAAAACGCATTATCATTTATTTAAAATTCCTATATAATTTTGTGTTAAACTTCAGTGCTGATTATTCCGATAGCAACGCTGCCATATCCTGAATGGCAAACTAATACCGGAGATAATACTTCGATATCAAAAGGTATATTATTTTCGGTTTTTAGTTCGTCGTAAATTTCACTGGATTCTTTTTCAGAATCTGCATGTACTACAAAAAACTCATGGGATTTGTCTGATTTGTTTTTTTCTGAATTTAAGAGCCTCATCATATTTTTAATTGCTCTTTTCTTGCCGATAACTTTATCTACTATGTCTAGTTTACCATTTTCCAATTTCAATATAGGTTTTAGACTTAAAGCACTTCCAATTAATCTCTTGGATTTACTAATTCTTCCACCTTTTTCAAGATATTTTAAAGTGTCCACTAACAAGAAAACTTTTGAAGTCAATTTTATTTTGTTTATATAATCTTCTATTTCATCCAGGGATTTATCTTGATGAACCATTTCAATTGCCTTGTTAATCAAAATTGCCTGACCGAGAGAAGCCGATAAGCTATCGATAACTCTTATGTCGACATCATATTCTTCTTGAATAATTTTCTTGGCAATCTCTGCTGATTGGTACGAGCCACTCAACTCGGATGTTATTGTGAAACATATTATGTCACATCCTTGTTTCGCAGCTTTTTCAAATTCAATTTTGTAGTCGTCTGGACTTGGTTGAGAAGTTTTTGCAAAAAAATGTGAATCGTTCTTCATCATTTCCAACAACTCTTCTGATTGTATATCAATTTTATCTTTAAGTGATGTATCTTCGTTTATTATTATGTTAAATGGAACAATTCCTATGTTATTTTGTTCCGTATAGGCTTTTTTCAAATCGCAAGCTGAATCTGATATAATTTTTATCATTTGCCCCTCCTAATTAATTTTTTTAATGATAACATTTATTGTTCAAGCGGTCAATTATATGTAATATAAATATATAAACTTGATTGAATTTAATAATTTATAAATTATCAAATAAAACCATTGCTCGAAAGCTAATTTTTTATCAATTAATTTTCAAACAAAAAAATCTATTATCAAGCGACTAACTTAATAATAGATTCGTGAATTTTTGATTAACTTTTCTTTACAAATTTATGTCCACAATGAGGACAAGTTACTTTGATTTTGCCTTTATTTCTTGGAATTTTCATTTCCTTTTTGCAGTTTGGACATTTAATGTATTTCTTATCCTTGGAATTTGCTGCTCTAATTTTATATTTTTCGAAAAAATCCGTCATAGGTTTTACAGCTTTTGCAAATTTTTGATTTTCAATCATTCGTTGATATTTATTAACAGAAAAAACTCTGAAAATTCCGAAATACACAATCAAAATCATCGTAATGATCTCTATAACTCTATTTTTAAATTTTAAATTAATCAAAGAAAGTATCAGAGCGAATACTATCATTGTTTTTGAGAAAAAATCCACTCCGTAAACTTTTTGCAAATAATTTTTAATTTTATCTTTCATCAATATCCCTCGTCACATATTCTAAAGTTTTTGCAATATCGTCATGAATCACGATATTTGCCATATTATCGTAGCTTGTACGATCTAGATTAATTAGTATCAAATTATCTCCTCGAAAATAATTGATAAGACCACTTGCAGGATACACAACAAGCGAACTTCCAGCTACAATCATCGTGTCTGCATTGTTAATCCAATTAATCGCTTTTGCAAATTCACTTTGCGGTGGAACTTCTCCGTACAATGTAACATCTGGACGCACAACGCCGCCACATTTTTCACATTTACAAGGTCTGTTTTGTTTGTAATAATCCAAATCGTATTTTGCACCGCAATTTACACAGTAATAATCTCTCAAATTCCCGTGAATTTCTGCGATATTTTTCGTACCAGCCATCGTATCCAGGCTGTCGATGTTTTGTGTGATAACGCCGAGTAATTTGTTTGCTTTTTCTAATTTCCTCAAAGAAAGATGTGCATTATTCGGCTTTACTCCATCGATAATCAAATTTTCCAAAACATAATCTTGAAACAAATCTGGATGTGTCACAAAAAATTCATGGCTCAACATATATTCCGGCGAAAAATCGCTGTCGTTTTTCTTGTTGTAAAGTCCAGTTGCAGATCTAAAATCTGGAATTCCAGATGCAGTGGACACTCCTGCCCCACCGAAAAACACGATTTTGTCACTTTGTTCTACAATTTGTTTTAATCTTTCAACATCATTCATTATTTATCGCTTCCCTTGCTTTTCTTTCTTGAAATCTCATTGAAACCGCCAATATCATCACCGATAAAAATATCATGAAACAGCCCAGCAATCTTCTTGGGTCTGTAGTTTCGTTAAATAAAATAATTCCTAATATTACTGATGTAATTGGTTCCAATGTCGAAAAAATCGTGTACGTACTGACACCAGCATTCACAATCGAAAGTTGGATGAAAAGCGTACCAAATACGGACACCAATATCGAAATCACAAATGCAATAATCCACGCATATCTTGATAAAGACAATGTAAAATCTCCAGTAATAAGTCCAAATATAAAAAGCATCGTCGAGTTAATCGTGCAATTATAAAATGTGACCTTGACGCTGTCCATGTTTTTAAGTCCAGATACATCCATGTAAATCAAATAAAAAGAATAAGTACAACCAGATGCCACTGCCAAAAACATTCCAAGCGGAAAATTATTGCTTCCGCCTACATTATTTGCGAGCAAAATTACTCCAATAATCGATGCAATAAGTGATATGAATTTGTATTTCGTCATTTTTTCATTCAAAAACATGACTGAATACACCGTTACAATTGTTGGAAAAATAAAATGGATTGAAGTTGCAAGCCCAACGGAAATGTATTGGTACGATGCGTAGAGCATTGTCATCGTGATACAACCACCAATGCTGCACATTAAAATTAGTTTTTTTAGTTCTTGTTTTGTAACTTTGAGGCTGATATTTCTACTCTTCAATGAAATTGCCAAAAAAGGAATCACGAAAAATCCTCTCAAAAAAGAAGTCATAATTACGTTACTTCCATTGTTCAAAGTTTCTCTGACCATAATCGGAGTAAATCCGAAAATCAACGCCGAGATTATGGCGAACATCATTCCCTTAGCTTTTCTCACTATTTATAACACTCCTTTTTTACGCATTTATTATCTTCATAATAAAGCACGATTTCAGAATATTTTCCGTCGTAAATAGCGAAAATTTCATCCATAGAATCGCTATGACCATCCATGTTTTTTAGTTCCTCGTAATCGATAAACTCCAACGTTCCTTCGACATTTTCTTTTACCAATTCTCCAGAAAAATCGTCAGTCTCGTACAAAAACCCTACAATTCTGTCGTTGTTGTCCATGTCATACCAACTAATCATTCCAATATATCTAATATTTTCTACATCCAGATTAGTCTCTTCCTTCGCTTCTCTGATTACAGAATCTGTTATTGATTCCATATTTTCGACATGGCCTCCTGGAAAAGTCAATCCTTCCCAGCCGTATTTTTTAACTTTATCTAAAACCAAAACATCATTTCCACGATTTATTTTGATCATATTGCACAAAATATTTTCCATAAATACCTTCTAAATTTTAAATTTTCGAATAATGTAGTCTGCAAATTCTGATGGATTATTGATATCGAAATTATCGTATCCCGAAAATTTCCTGTCACTTATAATTGCGTATTTGTTCACATCACTACACACTAAATCATCCGTAAGAGTACATTCGTATTTTATGAAATCGGAATCTTTCATCCCTTCGATAATTATCAAATCAACATCGTCCAATAATTGTATCAATTCATAAATATTTTTACTCCTACCATCTAATTTAAAGTATTTATCGTTAAAAATCAAGGTCTGACAAGCTCCGTACTCCTTGTAGAAAAAAGTGTCCGTATCTTTGAAATCAAGCTCAAAATCGTGACCGTCGTGCTTTATTACAGAACAAGTTTTGTCTCTATTTTTCAATTCTCCAACAAGCTTTTTAATAAAAGTAGTCTTGCCGCTATTTTTCTTGCCACAAATACAAATCAAAGGCGTTGTGTTTTGTTTCAAATCTTCTGGATAATTAATATTAACAAATTCATTCTCAAAAATTGTGTATTTTAAATTTACAAATTTCGCATCGATTTTCTTAACCAAATTCATCACACGATAATCTCCAATTTGTAGCATTCCTTCTATAACAGGAATAATTTTTTTCGAAAAAATCCCACAAGTTGGATAACATCTCTCGTCTGTTTCAAAAATTACAGCTTCATCTGAAAAACTTGCGATAGATGCTGCAAAATCCACCAAATCAGGTTTCACATTAATCATATCGCAAGAAGTTACAAATACATATTCATTTGTAGAATTTTTTAAAATCTCCAAAATTCCACTCAAAGGTCCCGCGTCAACATAAGTATCCTTCACAGTTTTTATTGGAGAATAATCAGCCGTATTAGATGAAACAATAACTTCAAAGTCCTTGAATCTATCAATCAATTCTTCGATAAAAGTGTGACCATAAAAGTTCAAATCGAATTTGTCTTGACCCATTCTCACACTTTTTCCACCGGCCAATATTCCTACAGAAACTCTCATATTTCACCCAAATAAATATAATCTACGCTTGAATTCACATCCAAGCTTTCGTTTTGTTTTTGAAGCAAAAGCGCATTGCAATTAGTCAAATCTTGTAGC
Source organism: Finegoldia sp. P1-F-LS (assembly GCF_052932205.1). NCBI lineage: Bacteria > Bacillati > Bacillota > Tissierellia > Tissierellales > Peptoniphilaceae > Finegoldia > Finegoldia sp. P1-F-LS. The sequence continues at coordinate 154,297 of NZ_JBRFJH010000003.1, forward strand.
ATAGAATTCTTGTGTTTATCAAAAATCGTAATCTCAGAATCTTTTACAAAACATCTGACATATCGTTGAAGCTTCGATGGTTTCATCGACCCTTCTACAACTTTTCCTTCTTCAAATTGTTTTACATTTAATCCATAATATTTATTGTACAAATCCCAAAATAAAACTTCGAAATTACAAAAAGCCGCAAACGGACTTCCCGAACAAGACAACACAATTGTGTCACCTACTTTTGATGCCATCACAGGTGTTCCTGGTTTCATGGCAATTCTGTGAAACAAAACTTCTCCAATTTGTTTCATGCATGATTCCATTAAATCTTTGTCCCCAACACTCACTCCACCAGTTGTTATCACAACATCTGATTTTTGTGTCAGATTTTTTACTTCACGTATGATTGATTGTTCATCATCCATGCAGTTTTTTTGTTCGACAACTTCTACTCCTGAATTTTTTAAAATAGATTTTAATGTAAAAGTAGTTGAACTGTAGATTTTACCTGGTTTGTAATCATCCCCAGGATACAACAATTCAGATCCTGTCGATAATAGCGCTACTTTTAATTTTCTGTAAACCTTAACTTTTGCATATCCATTTGATGCCAAAATCGACAAATGAACCGAAGAAATCCTCGTGTTTTTAGGAATTAACAAATCCCCTTCAGACACATCTTCGCCTTCTTTTATATAGTAATCAAAAGGCTCGTAAGTTTTTTTGATTTCAATAAAACCATCCACTACTTCGCAGTCTTCTTGTTTTACAATTGCATCGTAACCTTTTGGTACAAATGCACCTGTCATAATTCTCACGCAAGTATTTTCTTCGTAATCAAAATCATTGCAATCTCCAGCAAAATTCGTCCCGATAATTTTCTTCTTCGATAATTTGTCAGAATCTTTGCTGCTTACAGCGTATCCATCCATTGCACTTTTGGGATAAGGAGGATTGTTGAACTTCGCCAGCACATCCTCCGCCAAAACTCTGTTATAAGCATCGTCAATGTCAATTTCTTCAATGTCAGATGCTTTTTTTATATTTTCTTTAAGTATTTCCTTCGCTTTTTCTACTTGTAATAACATTTACTAAACCTTATTCGCTTTTTAATTTTGTGTTGATATTTCTCATTGTTGGAATCAAAATTCCACCCAAAATATTACCCAAAGTAATAACTATAAGTGCAATAATTGTTTGTGAATTCCACATTCTTGCCATTTGAATATAAAACATATCTGCGATACAGTGTTCAAATCCGCATAGGATAAATACCATAATACTCATTACAATTCCCAAATATTTTCCAACTTCATGAGGATTGTTTAGATATTGATCCACTGCGTGAACAACCATAATGTTGCAGAAAATTCCCAAAACAAACAAGCTAATTAAGCTATCATCTGCTTTTACTTGAACTAATTTTGTGGATTTTTCGATAATACCAGGAGCAACTCTTGTAAGACGAACCAATTCCGCTACAATAATACTACCAACTAAGTTTCCAACCCACACCATCAAACACCATGGCAAATAAGTTTTCACATCATTATTGAACAAATATCCAACTTTTCCTGTAAACAAGTTGTACTTCAAAGTGCACACTGCAAAAAGTCCCAAGCTGAACATAAATGCTCCGACAATTTTATTGTTTAGGCTCAAAAATACGACTCCACCCATAGCAATAAAAGCCCCTGCCATAATGGCATACAAAAAATCCGCTAATTTTTTCATTACAAATCCTTCTTTCTAAAATCTCTATAAATATTTAAACGACTTTGTTTGCAAAAGCCGATTACAGACAAATTGTATTTTTCAGCTAATTCCAATGAAACATCCGTTGGTGCGCTTCTGGAAACTATAACAGAAATTCCTGAATTGATACATTTTTGAACAATTGATGAAGGAATTCTTCCCGATGTAAATGCGATTAAATCAGATAATTTTTCGCCCTTTAATACAGCCGTACCCACAGCCTTGTCAAAAGCGTTGTATCTTCCAATATCGTCACATTGGCAAATTATCTCTTCGCCTTTTGCCAAAACAACAGAATGCACATTGCCAGTTTCTTTGAATAATTTCGATCCAGATAAATTAAAATTAGAAATCTTCAAAAGTGTTTCTTCATTCCAATCAATTGGAATTACTTTTTCATCTCTATTTGTAAAATTATAAGGAACATTTTTGTAATCTCCACTTTCAGTAGTCACATGACTTGGAGTGTTATCGATATCTTTCAACTCGACATTACAAATATTTCCATCAATATGTATATCAATATTTTGTATATCTTCTGGCCTTACAATATTTTCTGTTATAAGATATCCCGTCACAAGTTCTTGTAAATCCTTTTCAATACACAAAAGTTTTACGATAGGTTTGGAATTAATATTGATATCCAACAAAAATTCTCTCAAAATAACATCTTCTACTTCTTCTATAACTCCATCGTTATATTTCTTAACCATTACATGTTTTTCAAAATTCATATTTTCTCCTTTATTTAATTATATCAAACAACTTTAGCCGATACAAATACTTAACACCATTATCTATTTTTTTGTGAGCAAAATTTCTCACAAAAAAATCGGCGAATATTCACCGATTCAATCAATCATTATTATGTCGTTGTTCCGCTTCTTTTTTGCTGTAAACACATCCGCAATAATCTTGCCTATACAAATCAAATTCCTTCGATAATTCAATTGATCTCTTGTAGCCATTTTTCTTTTTGAAATCGGAATGTAAGAATTTGGTTTTGTGAGTTTTTTCCAATTTTTCTCCAATTTCATTAATCCATTGACTGTTTTTGTGAGGGCTAACTGATAAAGTCGTCGTTACAAAATCAAAACCCATCTCATCTGCAATGTCAAATGTTCTGTCGATTCTCAAATCGTAACACTCGTAGCAGCGCCTTGATTTCTCGCCAAGATCCTTGTATGGCTCTACTCTTTTATAAAATTCATCTGGATCGTACTTGTCAACAATTATATCTATCGGATATTTTGCTTTTGTATTTTCGATTACTTTTTTCTGCTCCACAACTCTCTTGTCGAACTCAGATTGCGGAGAAATATTTGGATTGTAAAACAAAATTGTTATCTTAAAATACTGAGACAAATATTCCAAAACATAACTTGAGCAAGGTCCACAACAACTGTGAAGAAGAAGTGTTTCTCCTCCGTTTAGATTTTCAATTGTTTTATCCAATATTTTTTGGTAATTCTCCATAAAAATCAACTATCCTTCTTTGATCGGAAATCACAAAATCCGCTCCCGATTCTACTAGCTCTTCTCTTTCTCTAAAACCCCACTCAACACCAACGCTTGTTACTTTCGCATTTTTGCACGTTTCAATGTCTGTGTTTGTATCTCCAAAATATACAATCTCTTCTTTTTTAATATCCAAATCTTCCACAATTTTTTCGAGCAAATACGGATTTGGCTTTCTTTTAGTTTCATCTTCCAATGCAGACACATAATCAAAATAGCCTTGTGGAAATAAATTATTCAAAATTTTTTCTGCTGCAGGAAGAGTTTTGTTCGTGCACACGCAAACAAGCGCGCCCATTTCTTTTAACTTATCCAAGCTTTCTCTTATATGTGGATACAACTGTGTTTTCTTGTCGTCATATCCATTGTAATATTCAATGTAACTCTCGTAAATTTCGTTAAATTGCGAATGAATTTTTGCTTCATCCAAACTATCTCGTTGTATCAAATAATTCAAAGATTTTTCCACCAAAATTTTAGGTCCATCTCCAAGAAAATAATTGAATTTTTCTTTTTCTACAGGTTTGAGTCCAAATTTTTGCGTAGTATGGTTGAAACAATTATTAATCATTTCTATTGAATCTATCAACGTTCCATCCAAATCAAATACAAAAACTCTCTTCATTAAATCACCTTCGATTCATACATTGCAATGGAGCAAGCTATTGGCAAATTTAAAGAATCCACATCTTTTGATTGATTGATGAAAATTTTGTTTTCATTGTAGTATTCTTTTGGAAGCCCTGCCCCTTCATTTCCAAACGCCAAGCTAAATGGCTCATCAAACTTCACATCACCAAGTTCATTTGAGCTTTCATCTAACAAAAATGAATAAATTTTATTGTCTGGGAAATTTTTCTTGTAATCTTCTAAATTATCAAACTTTTGAATATTTAATTTGAAAAAAGCCCCCATGCTCGCACGGACAACTTTTGGATTGTAAACATCACACGTATTTGAAATCAACGCCAAATCCTTGTAACCAAAAGCAAGCATACTTCTCATAATAGTGCCTAGATTTCCCATATTGTCTATTCCATCCAAAATTATGTGGTTTTTTTCTTGGAAATTGGATTTTTCTTTTCTGAAAACTCCAATCACGTATTCCTTATCCTTTAATGAAATTTTGTTGATTTGTTTACTTGAAATAGTGTACGGAATTTTCTTTTCTTTTAATATATTTATCAATTTTTCGGTGTCATTGAAATCCTCAGAAATTAAGACCTCCTCAACAATATCAGCCTTATTTTCAATAAGTTCATAAGTTGGAAAAGGTCCCATTGTATAAGAATATTCAAGATCTTTTTTGTATTTCGTGTATTTTTTCATTTATACTCCATTACTAAAAACCCACATTGCTTTGATTTGTGGTTTTAATCTATCGTATTTCCAAGTTTTTTGTGAATTGATAAAACTGTTTGGATCATTTAATATAATATTTCCATTTGAATCCATTCCCGAAATCACCATGACATGACCCGTTCGTGTAAAATCTCCAGGTCTTACAGAAATAAGAATCGGATTTCCTTTTTTTACATTTTCTTTTATAACATTATAATTTTCATCCATTTGCACAGCTTTTAATCCGTATTTTCGTGCAATGTAAGGGTAAAATCCCCAGCTTGTTCCCTCTGATGACGAAAATCCGTTACGATCACTTTCTTCTGCTATTTTTGCAGGAGTAATTGAAGGGTCGTTTTTCAAATACGACATCGCCATCGCACAGCTTGTAGGACCGCATCCTGTAAATCCAATAATTCCGTAGCCGTATTTTTCATATCCCCATCTCTTGTCCCATTGCAAATACAATGGCACATTCGATTTGTTTGCTTTTTCAGTATAAGAATACTCGTTTTTGACTGTTGGATCTATAGTTTTTGCTACGAAATTCACAGCAGTATAATTATTTCCTGCAAGTTTCAATAACGATGGATGAATATCATCAGCATTTTTCATAACTAGCTTTGCATTAGGATTGTATTTCGCGTAAATTTCCAAATTATGCAACAATTCATTCCTCTTAAAAGTATTCGAAAAAATATTTTCGTTTTTTCTAATTTCTTCAAAAACTTCTTCGTCGGTTTTTTCTTTTTTCACAGGTTTTTCTTCAGATTCCGATTGTTGTTGAGACGCCTTTTTCTCGTGAGCAATCTCAGCTTGTATTTTTTCTTCTGCATACTCTTGCCTGTCTTTTTTTACTTTTATGATTGAAAATAGAATTATCAGAAGAAAAACGCAAACAATAAGTCTCCTTTTAACCGCTCGTTTTCTTTTTTCTTCAAGAAATCTATCGTGATTATTGTGTATCAAATTTCCACCTCATTTATCTAATTATATCATAGGATTTGAAATTATTACAAAATTATGACAACTTTATAAAATTGTAACAATTAGTTGGGTATATATACATTGAGGTGATGATATGAGCAAATTTTACGATTCAATTTCAGATAATTACGAGGATATTTTCCAACCAAATGATAAACAAATAAATTTTTTAAAAGAATGTGCACATGGGAAAATCCTGGATGTAGCATGTGCTACTGGAAAAGTTGCAAAAAGACTTCAAGATGATGGATTTGATGTGATTGGAATTGATTTGGAAGAAAAATTCGTCGACAGAGCTATTAGAGAGAACAAAATAGATGCTAAATTGATGAATATGCTAGATATCGACAAATTAGAGGATGATTTTGGTTTGATTTATTGCATCGGAAATTCTCTTGTACACTTGGATTCTACAGAAAAAATCGACGAGTTTTTGAAAAAATGCTACGACAAGTTAGACCCAAACGGAAATCTTGTACTCCAAATCATAAACTTTTATCCATTTTTACAAGTTGATGACGATTATTTGGGATCTCTTCCAACTATCAAAAATGAAAAAGTCGAATTTGTACGAAAATATTTCAAAAATGGCGATTTCATACGATTTAACACAGTAATGACAGCAAATGGCCGATCAATTGAAAACGACGTTAATTTATTTCCAATAACATCAGACGAATTAGTAAAACTTGTAGAACAAAATGGTTTTAAGAATGTAAAAATCTACGGTGGATTTAACAAATCAGAATTTGACAAAGAAAATTCCAGACCATTGGTTTTAAGTGCCGAAAAATAATAATATTTTCTAGAAATGAAAAACCTCCCAAATGGGAGGTTCTTTAAAATTTTATGCTCTTTTTAATTGATCCGAATATTCCACGAGCGATGTCTCTTCCGATTTGTCTTGTAAAACTACCAAGCATCGAGTTGATGCTTTTAGTTGCGAAATCTTCTAGCTGAGATTTTTCTTGTTTAGTAGACTTCTTGGTTTGTTTTTCCGGCTCTTCTTTGATTTGATTTTGCAATTTGTTTTGCAATATTTCATAGGCAGATTCCCTGTCAATTGATTGAGAATACTTTTGATTCAAATCAGAGTTTTTCACGATATAATCCACATCAGATTGAGAAAGTGGTGTAAATGATGAGTGTGGCGGAAGAACAAGCCCTTTTTTCGTAATACTTGGTGCTCCTTTTTCGTCCAAGAATGAAATCAACGCTTCACCAGTTCTTAAATTTACAATTTCATCTTTTACATTCATATCGGCGTTTGCTCTGAAAGTTTCAGAAACTTTTTGCACAGCTTTCAATTCTTTTGGAGAAAATGCCCTCAATTGATGTACAATTCTATTTCCAAGTTGTGAAGAAATCGAATCTGGAATGTCGAGTGGATTTTGCGAGATGAAGAATATTCCCACACCTTTTGAACGAATAAGTCTTACAACTTGTTCGATTTTATCCATTATCATCTTGTTTGCATTGTCAAATAACAAATGTGCTTCATCAAAGAAAAATACTAATTTTGGAATTTCTGGATTGCCCACTTCTGGTAGCGATTCGAAAAGTTCTGACAACAGCCACAACAAAAACATAGAATACAAGTTTTTGTCGTTGATAAGTTTTGCCGCAGAAATTATATTCACAAATCCACGTCCATCAGAATCTGTCTTCATCAAATCTTTTATATCCAAACTTGGTTCCCCCAAGAATTTATCAGCACCCATATCCTCAATGTACAATAATTTTCTCATAATTGCACTGATACTTTGGGTAGTTATATTTCCGTATTTTTTCGAATAAACATCCTTGTTATCGGACAAATGATTAAGCATTGAACGCAAATCTTTAATATCTAAAAGCAAAAGTCCTTCTTCATCAGAAACCCTGAATGCAATATTCAAAATTCCAGCTTGTGTATCGTTCAAATCCAAAATTTGTGACAATAAAATCGGACCCATTTCAGAAACTGAAACTCTCAATGGAAGACCAGCTTCTCCGTAAACATCCCACAAATTCACAGGATAGTTTTTGAAATTAAAATCTGTAATATTCATTTCATCAAGTCTGGATTTCAAGTTGTCGTTCATTTCGCCGACAGATGCCAAGTTTGACAAGTCTCCCTTAACATCTGACAAAATAGTTGGCACTCCCAAATCGGAAAAATATTCGCACAAAACTTTTAATGTAACAGTTTTTCCGCTTCCTGTTGCTCCAACAATGAGCCCATGTTGGTTCACTTTATTTGAAAGAAGTTCGATATCCTCGTTTCCTCTTGCAATCAATAATTTTTCCACTATTTCCTCCGTATTTCTATTTCTCTTGTATAATTTGTTTCAAATCAATAAAATTAAACGTTGCTTTCTTGTAAAAAACTTTTGTTTTCTTATACTTGTTGTAGTTGTTGTACACTGTAACTGCACACACTGAAAGTGCGAACACCAACAATGTGTATTTCCCAAATATCAAATATAAAATCATTCCCATAATAACGTAAGATATCGGGCTGTAATCAAACGGCAAATCATAAAAAACACTGTAGAGTATTCTGTCAATACATATTACTACCAATAACAACCACACGTAAATCGCCAAATTGAGTGTATTTGATTCTAATAAATTAAGAAAGATTGCTGGAACAAAATACACTCCTGCTCCAATTATAGGTACAAATGAAAGTACCGTTATAAAAAACGATTTGACAAAAACATGGTCAACCTTCGCACATTTCAAAAATAGTACAGACGTCAATAAAACCAATATTATTTTCGAAACCTCGTAACTTTTCTCGTACAAAACTATTTTTTTTAAATTCTCTTTCATATTAATAACCCGGCTTTTCTAATAATTTAAACATTTGCTTCTTGTATTCTTCAACTCCTGGTTGATTAAAAGGATTCACTCCCAAAACAAGCGCTGAAATCGCAACACTCATCTCGAAAAAATAAATCATATATCCTAGATTTTCTTCATTAATCGTATCGATTTTGACGACAATACTTTCAACATTTGACGACAAATGCGCATTAAGTGTTCCTTGCATAGCCATCTTGTTCACATAATCCACTGATTTTCCGCTCAAATAATTCAAATTATCCAAATTATCATCATCAGATTTTATAAACAAATCTTTTTGTGGATTTTCAACAGAAATCACAGTCTCGAACACATTTTTTTGTCCGTCTTGAATCATTTGACCAACAGAATGAAGATCTGTCGTGAAATTACAAATCATCGGGAATAAACCCTTGTTGTTTTTACCTTCAGATTCTGCAAATAATTGCTTGAACCATTCGGAAAAATATTTCAATCTCATCTCGTAATTGACAATTATCTCGATATCTTTTCCATTGCGATACATATTATTTCTAAATGAAACGTATTGCAAAGCAAAGTTTGATTCATAATCAAGTTTAGTAAACTCTTCCATTGCATCTGCTGCGCCTATCATTAATTTATCAATATCCAAACCTTTTACACAAAGTGGCAACAATCCAACAGAAGTCAACACAGAAAATCTTCCACCGATATCATCTGGCACTACAAAAGTTTCGTAACCATTGATATCAGACAATTCCTTCAATGCACCCTTATGTTTATCCGTTGTAGCAAAAATTCTGTCCTTTAATTCTTCTTTCGTGTATTTTTCTTCCATCAATTCTTTGATAAATCTAAAAGCGATTGCAGGCTCTGTAGTAGTTCCCGATTTGCTTATAACATTTACACAAAAATCCTTGTCTTTCAAATAATCCAAAAGCTCAGACAAATAAGTAGAAGACAATTGGAAACCAGCGTAAATAATTTCGATATCAGATTTTTCGAAATAACTGCTCATCGCATAATCAATCGCCTTAGCTCCAAGATAACTTCCGCCGATTCCTATAACTACTAGACAATCAGACGTTTCTCTTATTTTCTTCGCACATTTTTTAATTCTCTCAAATTCTTCGCGGTCGTAATTTTTTGGCAAATCAATCCATCCTGTGAATTCCTTGCCTTCACAGGTTTTATTTAAAAGCTTTTCCAAAGCATTTACGGATTCTGTTTTTAAAGTGTCTACAGAATTATGACTTGTCGTATTTGAAAAATCTAGCTTAAACATATTTCCTCCTATAGAACCTTCAAGCTCACTAAAACAATATCATCATCTTGCTCCAAAAATCTAAAAGAATTCACCTCGCTTAGCACGTATTCGATTCTTTTATCTGGAACCTTCATTAAATCTCTTTTCAGTCTTTCTTCGCCGTAAAATTCGTTTCCAAATCCTCTAGTTTCAGTTATACCGTCAGTGTACATGATTAATTCATCGCCACTGGATAGCAATATATCTCTTTGAGTAAAGCCAATTCCTTCAAACATTGGAGAAATAGGATGACCCGTAACCTTTAACTCTTCTAATTTCTCATTTGAAATCAAAAATGGAATCCCATTGTGACCAGCATTTGCATACGAGAATATTTTTAGTTTTCTATCGTATAATCCGTAAAAAATCGTAAAATACTTATCTACAGATAAATTAAGTTCGGTAAATGTTGTGTTTAAATCCTTCAACACTCTTTTTGGCCTAGAATCTGTAATTCTACTTACCAAATACCTCATTGTCTGTCTAATAAACATCGTAAGAATTGATGCCGCAATACCATGGCCCACAACATCAGCAATATAAATTCCTACAAATCTTTCATCAATGTCGATGCAATCAATGATATCTCCAGACAAATCCCTAGATGAAATATATCTGTAATCCAAATCCAACCCAACATGCTCGCCCTTACTAGGCAAAGTTTTGTTTTGAATGTGTTTTGCAAAGATTATTTCATCCTTAATGTCCTTGTTCGCATTAATCAAATCAATCTGAGTTTTGACCTCTTTTGAAATATCTCTGAAAACCTCGACAGTGCTTACAACCTCTCCATCTTTATTTCTAACTGGAGAAGAAGTTATGGAATAGTCCACACCATTTATTTTTCTTTTTTCTTTTATAGTGCTGTTCAAACGGTATTTTCTATCTGCCAAACATTTTGGAAAATCTTCACTGTAATCCAAGTAGCAGTTCACGCCTATAGGATTGATAGGCATTGAATTTATCATACTCTTATTAGCAAATATTATAACCCCATCTTTATCTATTACTCTGACTAAATCCTTCATCGAATTTAGAACTTGATAATCAGATCCTTTGAAATCACTAACACCTTCTCTTGATTTCTTCTCCAAGGAAATCTCCTCCTATTTAGGTCTTGGACCAAAATATTGATACAAATAACACTTCATATTTCCGTTGTACATCTTTCTATTTTTAGATGCTTTTTTGCCGTAAAATTTCTCAAAATCTTCGCAATCTGTGATTATATATTGGGAAGCCGTCTTGAATTTTGCCATTTTTATTCCCAAATCCTTGTAAATCTTCTCAGCTTCTTGTCTCTCGCCAAGCCTTTTTCCGTAAGGTGGGTTAGATATTAAAACGAAGTAATTATCATTTAACACAACATTTCTGAAATCTCTCGTTACAAATCTAATATCTTCTCTGACTCCTGCATTTTCCGCATTTGCAATCGCCTTTTCAATCGCAGATCCATCCACATCACTTGCAAAAATATCAATCTTTTTGTCGTAATCAATGCTCTCCAAAGCTTTGGTACGCTCTTGTTTGTAGGCATTGTTAAATTTATCATTAAAATTAATAAAATCGAATTTTCTGTCAATCCCTGGCGCAATATTTCTGAATTTTCTCGCAGCTTCTATCGCAAAAGTTCCACTACCACAGAACAAATCCACAAGAGGTCTGTCACTGTTTGCAAATGACAAATCGATAATTCCTGCCGCCAAGTTTTCTCTTATAGGTGCAAGAACTGACTCTTCCCTGTAGCCTCTTTTGTGAAGTCCGTCTCCCGAAGTATCCAAAGTTATCGAACAAATATCTTTTACTAGACTAACTTCAATTCTGAATCTTCCCTTTGATTTAGAGAACCAATCCACCTTGTATTTCTTCTGAAGAGATTTGATAATCGCCTTTTCTGTAATCGATTGACAATCTTTAATAGAAAATAATTTTGATTTGTAACTTCTACCCTCTACAATAAAATTGGAATCCGCTTCTAAAATTTCTAACCAATTAATTTTTTCCACACCTTTAAAAAGTTGTTCAAATGATACAGCCTTAAAATTACCCAATTCGATTAGAACTCTATCTGCACATCTCAAATTTATATTTAATTTGGCGATATCTTTTTCATCGCCTTCAAGTATTATTCTTCCGTCGTTTACATTCAAATTTTCATAGCCCATATCCAAAAGTTGTCTTTTAACTAAACTCTCCAAACCGAATGCACAAGTCACTATTATTTTCAAAATTATTCTCCTCCATATTACTTTCTATTTTATCATATTTTCAATGTTTTTTTCTGTTTATTATGATATTTAACTGCAATTTTACAATAAAAAAACTGCAATGATTTTTCATTGCAGTCAATTTGTAATTTAATCTACAGTAATATTTCCACTAACTGTTGCAGCACTAATTTCTACATCATCATTCGTGAATGATTGGTCGTGAGATTTACTGATTTTTTTGGAGCTATCCTTGTAGTAACTGTCGATTTTGATTTCTCCACTGACAGTTCTAAGTTCAATTGAACCTTTCTTTTCTTTTATGTTGATATTAATATCGCTCGATACGCCCCTTACATTCAAGTCTTTATTTTCATCCACGTCGATTTTGATATCTCCACTTACTGTGTTCACTGTAATTTTAGGATTTTCAGAAACTATCTTCACATCACCACTTACAGTATTAACGTAGATTTCTTTTTTGCATTTGAAAACTTGAACATCTCCACTTGCTGTGTTGACATTTACATTGTTTGATTGTGTAGTAATATCAACATCGCCGCTTGAAGTGTTGCAAGTAACATCGTTACTAATAACATCTACATGTACATCTCCACTTGCTGTTGCGATATTCAAACCCAAATCACTGTCTTGTGGAATTTTAATAGAAATTGATTTGATGAAACTTTTTTGGAAGAATTTTTCCATTTTAACTTTTCCAAGCTTCAACACGTGATTCATGTAATCAACATCTAACTTTTGTGATTCATCAGTTGTAGTGTAAGTTACGATTATTTTGTCCAATTCATGAGTTGACACATCGATGTCTGCATTTGATTTAACTTCTATTCTGTGGAAATCATTGTCGAATTCCAATGTTTGTTGAGACAAATCGTAGTCTTTGTCTTTTGATTGATCGAAAATTTTAGAATTGAAGAAATCACCAATGCTATCCAAGTTAAACATACCAAAGAAGTTATTTTCTCTGATAATTCCAGCTTCTTTACATTCGTTGAAAATTTCTCTTGGATTACCTAATTCAGTTGAAATCTCTTCTTCAGTCTTTCCGTTTTCAACTCCGATTCTAAAATGTTCTTCGTAGTCATTTTTGATTTCCTTGTAAGTAGTTTCATCTACATTTCTAAAATAGTAATCTAAAAGTTCCATAAATTGTTCTTTATTCATTTAAAAACCCTCCTCTAACAAGGCCTTGACACTTTCAACCAATTTCTTGTAGTCTTCAAGTTGTGAGTGCAAATATTTTTTTCCTTCATCTGTTATTTTATAGTATTTCCTAGATGGACCCGATTCTGATTGCTCAGTGTAATCTTCCAAGTATTTGTCGTTTTTCAATCTTCTAAGCATAGGATAAATTGTTCCCTCGCTCATTGGTATCTTATCTTTTATCTGATCTATAATTTCGTATCCGTAGCTGTCATGTTTAGATATAACCGATAAGACACATAATTCTAAAATCCCTTTTTTTAATTGTGTGTTCATATCTTACCTCCTGATTACATTATAATACATGGTAGTATATATTGCAAGGTATTGTGCAAAGTTTTTTACTACAGAAATTTTAATTGCTCAAAAGTCGTGTCGCTCAGGTTTGCCGCTGTAATTCCTAAAAGCCTCACAGACTTTTCAATCTTCGTATTAACGACAAGATACTTCACAATCCTGAAAATATCACTGGAATCATTAATGTATTCTTCAAGAGTCATAGATTTTGTAATCACCGAAAAATCATTGAGTTTTATTTTGATTCTAATAGTTTTTGCTTTAATATTTTTCTTATGAAGATCATCACTTAATTCTTCGCTGAACTCACTAGCCTTATTTAATAACTCATTGTAATTTTTCAAATCACGTTCAAAAGTATACTCTACTCCGATAGATTTTCTAATTCGCGATAAATCCAACTGCCTTTCATCAATTCCGCGAATTCTATCGTAAATCACCTCTCCAAACTTGCCAAACAATTCTCTCAAATTATTTCTGGATAAGTCATACAAATCGCTTACTTTTTTAATTCCTATTTTATTTAATTTTTCTTCAGATTTTCTGCCAATTCCTTGAATCTTACCAACCTTTAAATCCAACAAAATATTTGGAATATCATCTTGTGTGATGATTTTGATTCCATGAGGCTTGTTCCAATCTGAAGCAAGCTTTGCAAGGCTCATGTTGTAGCTAATTCCAATTGAAATAGACAGCCCTGTTTTTATCCTCACATTTTCTTGGATTAAGTTTGCCAATTCTAATCTATCCATTTTAATATGAGAAATATCCATGCAACCTTCATCTATGCTCATTTTTTGAATCTTATTAGAAAAACTAGACAAAACTTTGAAAACTTTCTCGCTATTTCTTCTGTATTTCTCGAAATCAGGAGTAACTATAACAAGGTTTGGAACAATTTTTTTCGCTTGAAATATCGGCATCGCAGAATGTAGCCCGTATTTTCTTGCTTCGTAATTTGCAGTAGTAATAATCCCTCTCTGACTTCTGCCACCGACAACCATTGGGACGTGCTTTAATTTTGGATTATCGAGAATTTCACAAGACGCAAAGAAAGCATCCAAATCAAAATGTAAAAAATTTAAATCCATAACACACCCCTTTCTACTAAAAAAGCCCTCATTATTGAGAGCTTAATCGTTAATTTCTAAGTTGTTTGATGATATCCATGCATCATAAGATTTTAGTGAATCTGCACTTTTAATAATCGCATGACACCATACTCTTTGTCCTGAATCAGGCTTTGCTTCATAAATGTAAACTTCACTTCCCATAGGAATTGAAGAAATCATTTCTGATTTATTGCTTGGTTCTTCGTAAATTTTGGCATTATCTGTAGTTACCAAATAAGTTTTACCTACAAGACGTATACACAAGTCAATAAGTCTTCTGTTATCATCTGTTTCATAACTGTCATCTTTGTTAGATTGATTCTTTGAGTTTTCTTTTTCTTTCTTTAATTCTTCAGATGATTCGCTGGCTAGTTTTTCAGCTTTTTCTCTAGCTTCTTTTTCTTTTTTCTCGGACAATGCACGTTGTTTTTCTTCTTCTTGCTTCTTTTCATTGTATTGATTCTTTGCTTTTTTTACTTCTTTTATTTTATCAATTACAAGTGTTTCATGTGGCATAACTCGTGCATATGAGTTTAACATGTTCAAGCTTGCATCAAAGTTGTCATCTTCAGCAAATGAATCGCTAGCAATTATCACCGCTTGAGTGCTTTCTTGCAATCTTTGTTGTGCTTTTTGATAGTTGACATTGTCTTTGTTACTTACTTTCAAAAAACTTTTTGCTGCATCGATATACTTCATTTCTTTCAAATAATTTACACCATAATCGTAATTATTCTTGGAGGATAGTAGCTCCACAGCTTCACGTTTCTTATCAATATAAGAACCATCGTTTGTTCTATCGTATAATTCGCTGTAATAGTCAACTGCTTTTTGGTAATTACCATCTACTATACATTGGTGAGCCAATTTATCTAATTTTTCTGCCTTTGATGAATTAAAAATATTTAATCCCACAAAAGCTCCAACAAATATCAATACAGTTAACAAAACTACAGCAATAATATTTTTTCGCTTCATTCATTACACCTCTCTAATATTCTAATGAATAACAGAGAATAAGTCAATAAACGAAAACGTTATATTTTACCTATTTTTACATATTTTTAACAAAAAAAGTGGAGTGTAAATTTACACCCCACTAATTCTAAAATCTATTATTCTTTTAGAGGTTCTTCTGCTGTAAGTTCGATTTGATTCCATTTAAAGTCATCTTTGTTAAGATCTTGTACGTATCTGAAATCAAATTTCTTAACTCTCTTGTTGATTGGAGATAAAGCTTCTCTGTAAAGTGTTGGAATCAATGGTACACTGTCTTCCATTACTTTAGCGAAATCTTTGTAAGCTTGTGCTCTATCTTCATCAGATGTTTTACCATCAGAAATCTTATCCAATGCTTTTTGCATTTCTGGATTAGTGTATCTGTAGTAGTTGAATGATGCTTTCTTACTGAATAATCCTGATGGATCAGGGTTAGTTCCTGTTCCCCATGCACCTTGGAATACGTCGATTTCTGGATCGTCGTTTTTAAGTTTGTCATAGAATGCGTTGAATTCGATTAGTCTTCCGCCTGTTAATTCAACTTTCAATCCTACTTGTTCCCAACATTGGATGTAGTATTTTGCTAATGGTTCAGCGATATCTCCACCTGCCATTGAAGCAAATTTGATTACAAGTGGTTTACCATTTTTGTCTTCTCTGAATCCATCGTTGTTAACGTCTTTGTATCCAGCTTCATCTAACAATTTTTTAGCTTTTTCTGGATCGTAGTTGTATCCTTTAAGCTCAGTATTGAAGTAATCCTTGAAGATTGGAATTATAACCGATGTTGCTTGTGATCTGTATCCTAAATAGAATTTTTCACCAACAGCATTGTTGTCAACTGCATAACCCATAGCTTTACGTAAGTTAACATCTGCCATCTTAGCGTTAGGATCTACAACAACTTCGCCTTTAGCTTTGTCCCATTTACCTAATTTAAATCCTAAGTAAGTGTAAGCCATATCTTGGAATCTTGCTACTTTGTATCCTTTTAATTCTGATATTTCTTTGAATGTATCTGAAGGTGCTCCACCTGCGATATAGTCGTATTTACCAGCTTTTAATGAAGCTAAGATTTGTGAACTTGGAACTCTTTCCATTACAACTTTATCGATTTTTGGTTTTCCACCCCAGAAGTGTTCGTTAGCTGAAAATTCAACTGATTGTCCAGGAACTACATTTGAAATGTAGAAAGGTCCTGCTGATTTAGGGTTCTTTCTAACTGGGTCAGAAGAGATTACATCTTTTACTGGTATATCTTTTAATTGATCGTAGCTATTTGGTTCAGCCCAGATTCCAGCGCCCCATTTGATTGCTGGTTTCCATTCTTTAAATTGGATTTGAACTGTTTTGTTGTCGATTTCTTTAACACCAGAGATGTCTTTTGTTTTTCCTGCGTGATAATCTTCCATACCAACGATATTAATCATATCATCATCATAACGTACACCAGGATAATCCTTGTGACCAATGATTAGGTAGTTGATTATAATGTCTTTTGCAGTAACTGGTTTTCCATCATTCCATTTGAATGAGTCTGAAAGTTTAATAGTAGCAGTTTTTGCTTTTTCATCCCATTCGAATTTTTCAGCTCCAGAATCTCTCAATTCCAAGCTTTCTCCAGCGTTTGCTGCTGTATACATTGTAGGTCCAATGATATTCCAGTCGTAGTTGTCATCGTATAATGCGTTGTTGAATATACCTTTAAATGGTGAGTCTGTAGGAATACCTACTCTAAATGTACCACCTTTAATTGGTGTGCCTTCGTTTTCAACAACAACACCGCCGCCCATTTTTTCTCCGACTATGTTGCCCTTGTTTTCTTCATTGGCTTTCTTTCCAGTACTAGATTCTTGTTTAGAACCTGAGTCTGAAGATTTTCCACTATCTTTCTTTGCATTTCCACATCCAGTAAGTACGAATGCTAATACTAAAAAGATAGCTAATAATGATTTGAATTTCTTTTTCATTATTTTCACCCTTATCCTTTCCTTTGTTTTGCATCGGAAGCTCTTCTTAATGCTTGACCGATGTAATTTATACACAACATCATTACCAATATCAATAATGATGCGGGTAACCATACATATAATTTGTCTTGAATAACTTCTGGTTTTCTGGCTAATGATACCAATGTTCCAAGTGATGGATCTGATGGTGGAAGCCCGAAACCTAGAAAGCTTAGTCCAGTTTCAATACCGATGTTACCGGCGAAACTTAATGTCATATCTACTATTAATATTGAAGAAATATTTGGTAATATTCCTGTAAACATCGTCTTCAAATCGCTAGTTCCCATTGTCTTCGATGCATTTACATAGTCTTTTTTACTTTCAGCAAGAGCTTTTGATCTTACAAGCCTTGCCATTCCTGTCCAGTAGAACACTGTAAATATCATTACAAATGTAAACATCGAATATTTTGGTACTATTGTTACGAAAACTATGATAATCATCATCGTTGGAAGAATTTGGATGAAGTCTATAATTCTCATTATAATATTGTCCAACCATCCGCCGTAATAGCCTATCAACAATCCTACAACTATGCCTATAGCAGATGTAAGTACTGTTACGGCAATTCCTATTACAATTGAGTTTCTAGCTCCGATTATCAATTGTCCGAACAAATCTCTACCACCTTGGTCTGTTCCTAAAATATGTCCAGCTTCTCCTGGTGGTGCGTATGAATTCATAATATCTACCATCATTACTTGTTTTTTATCAAGCAACATTGCTCCAACAAATATTCCTATCCACAAAACCGCTAATACTACTAAAGATATTATGGCTAATTTGTCTTTTTTGAATTCATTGACAATTACTTTAAAACCAGTTGGATTATCATGTGCAAGGTCTTTATATTCTTCAAGCTTTTCTTCTGTTACTTTTACTTCTTTCATAAAAACCTCCTATTCTATCCTTATTCTTGGATCCACTATACTCATGATAATATCACTTAATAATGAACCACAAAGTGTCAAGAATCCATATATCATAACAAGTGCTGTCATAACCGAGTAGTCTCTTTGGTTGATACAGTCAACGAATAGTGAACCCATTCCTTGGTAACCGAAAATTGTTTCAATCATGATAGAACCTGCTAATAATCCTGTGATTTGGAATCCGAAGAATGCAGCTATTGGTAAAAGTGAGTTTCTAAAAATGTGTTTGCTGTAAACTTTTTTGATAGGAACCCCTTTTGCTCTTGCAGTTCTTACGTAGTCTTGGCTTTTTGCATCTACAACTTCATTTCTTAAATATTGGATAGTTCCAATAGTTGTAAGTAATGCATAAGATATTGCTGGAAGTAGCATATGATAGATTCTGCTTAATACTGCTGCCATGCCGCCTTTTGCTGAGGCTTCAAGGCTTATGATTCCACTTGTTGGGAACCATCCAAGCTTATATCCGAAAATCAATAACATTATCAAGTAGAATACGAAGCCCGGGGTTGCTAGTGCCAAGAAGTTATACAAGTTAACTCCTTGATCGAACAGCGATCCGTCATACCTACCTGCATTTATTCCCAATGGAATTGCAATTGCATACATTATTAATAATGAGAACAATGATAAGAAGAATGTGTTCTTGGCTCTTGAACCTATAACGTCTTTTACAGGTAGTTTTTGAGTATATGAATCACCAAAATCTCCTTTTACTGCATTTCCAACCCATCTTTTATATTTTACATACCATGGATCGTAAAATCCTGATTTTATCTTAAGTTCTTCTTCAACCTTTGAGTTACCAGTGCTTGGTGTGATTTTTCCTGTGAAAGGGTCACCTGGCATCTTTTGAGCTACAAAGAATATAAATAAACTTAATACTATCAATTGAGGAATCATTATTAAAAATCGTCTTATTATTGTTTTAGTCATATTATATTTCCCCCTTTCTAGCCGCTACATAATGAGAATCTTTGTACTTCTCTAAATCGTACACTGATCCGTTTTCATCGTAGTAGACATTCTTTTGTTCATCAAATTTCTTTTCAATAGCTTGTCTAGTATCTCTAAGTTCTTTTCTTATACTTGGATCAATTTGTGGAATGGCTGCGATAAGTCGTTTCGTATAAATGTGTTGTGGATCAGAGTACAACTCATCACGATTTCCAGTTTCTACAAATTTCCCATTGTGCATGATGTAGATATAATCACACATGTGTCTTACAACTCCCAAATCGTGAGAAATGAAAATGTAACTTAGATTAAACTCTTGTTGAATTAATTTCATGTAGTTTAATACTTGTGCTTGAACTGATAAGTCAAGTGCACTTACAGGCTCATCTGCAACAATTAATCTTGGGTTACATGCAACAGCTCTTGCAACACCAATTCTTTGTCTTTGACCGCCTGAGAATTCAAATGGATATTTGTAAATTGCACTTTCATTAAGTCCAACTATATCTAACAATTTAAACACCTTTTCTTTTTCTTCTTTTGGTGTTAATCTTTCAAAATTTCTGATAGGTTCAGCAATTATATCCAATATTCTTTTTTTAGGATCAAGTGAACTCATTGAGTCTTGGAAAATCATTTGAACGTCTTGGTTGTAGTTAATCTTTTTTCTGTAAGATCTACTTGTAACATCTTTTCCTTCGTACAAAATCTGTCCATCTGTAATCTTTTCAAGTCCAACAATAGCCTTTCCTATAGTTGACTTTCCTGAACCAGATTCTCCTATCAATCCATAAGTTTTTCCTTCTTCAATATCCATATCCACGCCGTCAACAGCTTTGATATAGTCTTGAACCGTATTAAAAAATCCACCACGAATTGGATAATGAACTTTCAAATTTTTAACTTCTAAAAATCCCATATTTTCCTCCTATTCGTCTTTAAAATGGAAATTCTTCCAGCAAGTACAACGAACCAAATGTCCATTGCCAACATCGTGTAGTACTGGATTTTCTTCGTGTTCATGATCATCTATCCAAGGAATACGAGGTGCAAATCTGCATCCTTTTCTTGGTAAATTTTTTAATGAAGGAACCATACCTTCAATAACATGTAACTGATCAGAATCAGTATCTGCTTGTGGAATGGAATTTAATAAACTTCTCGTATATGGATGAAGTGGGTTATTGAACAACTCATCTACTGGTGCAATCTCAACGATTTGACCAGCATACATTACGCAAACTCTGTCAGCGGTCTGTGCTACAACTCCTAAATCGTGGGTTATCAAGATAATCCCTGAATTCATTTGATTTTGTAATTCTTTTAGTAAATCTAGAATTTGTGCTTGAATTGTAACATCAAGTGCAGTAGTTGGCTCATCGGCTATCAAAACACGAGGTTTACAGCTTAAAGCAATTGCTATTATTACTCTTTGTCTCATACCTCCTGATAATTGATGAGGAAATTGTCTTGCTATAATTTCAGCATTTTCAATCCCTACTTTTTTTAGAAGGTCAATAGCCTTTTCTTGACGTTGTTTCTTATCCAAATCTGTATGATAAAACAAAGCTTCTTCAATTTGTTCGCCAATTCTCATTAATGGGTTAAGCGATGCCAATGGATCTTGGAATATCATACCAATTTCTCCACCTCTCAAATCATTGAATTGAGCTTCTGTATAATTTAAAATATTTTCGCCGTTATATATAACTTCACCGCTAATTTGAGTGTAATTCATATTATGTAGACCCATAATAGTAGTAGCAAGTGTAGATTTACCGCATCCGGATTCACCAACCATCGCCAATACTTCGTTTTCGTATAATTCAAACGAAACATCGTCGACAGCATCGTAATAATCGTCTTTTATTCTAAAAGCTGTATGCATATTATTAACTTCCAATATTTTTTTATTAGCAGACATCTTATTCTCCTTTCAGTTTATTTTGCGTATGATTTATGTATGATTAATAAATAATACTTTACCTAATTATAGTGAGATAAAACGAATTTGTCAATTATTATTTATTTTATGATTTAAAATTTCAGTATAAAATTTGCGTTTATTATGTTTTTATGGATTATATTACAGTTTTTCCTCAGAAATACAAATTTTATGATTTTGTTTTCCTGTCTATTTTCTGCGATTAATTGTTTTTCTTGAAATTTTTTCAAAATTATTTTTATTCATCTACGATTTTTTTAATTTTAAAGAGCTTTTTTCGAATTTTGTATAAAAATCACTTGACTTATATTCTTTATTGTGGTAAAGTAATAATAATCATGAGCCTATTTACAAATTTATTAAATTTGAAAATTTGTAACAAAAAGCTTGCTTTCGATATATCGAAATGGTAAAATATATTTACAGATTGAAAACTTTTTCATTTTCAATTAAATCTCCATTTCTTAATTTATTACAACATAAAAAAACAAGGTATGAATTTAATTCAACACCTTGTTTTTTTATTTTAGTCTATTTTTACTATATTAATGTCTTTAAGACAGTCGTCTATTTGGAATTTTTTCGGCAAATCTTTTGTCTTCAATGAAGCTTGTGCACATGCGTTTGCCATTTTAAAAGACTTTTCATAATCCGAAGTTCTGATAAATGTAGCGATAAATCCTGCGATTATTGAGTCGATAACAAAATCTCGTTTTTGGTTTGCTATTTCGTCTATTTCAAATACGTATGTGGAATCTTTTTGAAACAAATACACTTTATTCTCTACAAATGGAACTACGACAAATTTTGAATTCAAATTAGATATTTCATTTTTCCATTTAAGCAAATCAGATTCTGAATTTATTTTGGTTTTAAATAAATGTTCCAAGCATTTTACGCTGATATTTTCAAGAAGTGATCCTTCATCTGCAAATTTCTCCAGATAATACTCATCTATATCAAGTACAAATTGTGCTTTGTTGGCCTTGCAGATAGCAATCATTCTTTCGATTACAGTTTCTGTAATATTTCTTGGAAAAGCCGTCGACAAGAATACAGTATCTCCTTCTTTGACTCTGGATAAATAATATAATAGTTCCTGTAGTTCTTGATGAGAAATGCTTGGTCCTTTGGATTCAATTACGGTTTTCGTTGTTCCTGTGATTTTTATATTGATTCTGGTATTGTCATCTATTCTTACGAATTCAGATTTGATATCTTCTCTTCTAAGCCAATCTTCGACAAATTCTCCTGTAAATCCTCCTGCAAATCCAGTTGCAACTGTTGGAAGGCCAAGTTGTTTCAGAATTCTTGAAACATTGATTCCTTTTCCTGCTGGTAGCATCAAATCAAAATCAGATATATTGTTCTTGTCAAATTTAAAATCCGTAACCTCACTTACAAATTCAAGTGCAGGATTCATTGTAACTGTATATATCATTTAATCACCTACATTAATCCTGGAGCAAGTCCAAAAAATATTTTTTGAAGAAGTGTCATAACTACCATGAACATCACAAGTCTCGTTATGATAATTCCAGCTGCATTGAGGCCGTAAATTTTCCAGATATTTTTGTAATCAAATCTATCTATAAGAATAATCGTCGCAAATAATATCAATACTACTAATGAAATCAAATATATAAAAGCGTGCGCTCCCAAGAATGTGAACGTAAATACTGACGAACTAAATCCGACAAGACCCCCTGCTGTTAGTACCCCGAATAAACTGAATATTAAAGATTCTACGACAGAAAGTAGTACAGAAATATTCTTTTTCAAATTTTTGTCTATAGGTTGGTAAAGTTTAGTGTCAGCTAGTTTGAGTCCCAAACTATATGATAAAACTTTTTGTAACAAATCTAAAATCAATACTGAAGCCATAACCACGATAGCTTTTAATTTTTGAGTAAGTGTCCAGTGATTTGTAGAATTCATGTAAAAGAATAAAAGTGGCAACGCTGACAATACAACAACAGCTAATCTCATCGAGAATTTATAAGGTTGTACTCCACCCATCATTTTCTTCAAAATTTTCGTGAAAAACAGATTGATTTTGTCAAACACTTGTTTTGTTTTCAAATCAAAATTATCCATAAATTTGTCAACATCATCATCTTCTTCATCCTCGTATTTATGAATAGTAAACTCTTTATCCGATGTGAATCTTATCGACTCGTCCCTTTTGTTTTTTTCTTCGACATCATCGTAACCTTTCGTGATAAAAATCGTGTTTTCGTAATTTTCTTCGGGTTCTTTTGAATCCTCGTGATTGATTTTCTTCTCAACTTCTTCATCAGGATTGAACTTTCCATACTGAGATTTGTTTTTGTTAATCACTTGGAAGATATCTTCAATTCTTTTCGGTTTGCGTTCGGTTTTATTTTTATTGATGATTTCTTCGCACTTTTGTTGCTCATTAGATTTCTCGCTAGTTTTTATATTGAAAATATTCATTACATCATCTGAATATGAATAATCCTTCTCTGTAGACGTATTTTCTTTTTGTTGTGAAACTTCTGATTGACTTTTTTGTTGATTCAAATTTTCGCGATATTCCTTCAAATTAAATCCACAATTGTGACAGAAATTCACCGTATCTAACACTTTTTCATTGCAATTAGGACAACGCATTTACTCACCTCCGTAACCGTATTATATCACAATACATTATACTGAATTATAACTTTGCCAAATCTTAATATTTGGGCAATAAAAAACTGGGTTAATTATTCCCAGAATTTTAAAAGAGTAAGTACACATCATGCACGAATATCTAGACTACGAAAATTGTTGATTTCTGAATCTCAAAATCCTAAAATCGTAAGCACGCTTCGCTTACGCGGTACGATTTTGGACGGATTTTTTCGATTTGAAATCAAAGCAATTTTTTCCGTATGATATTCTTAGCATGAATGTGTAATACTCTTTTTCCTATTTTCTTTTAAAAACCATATATCTATAATCCAAGTCTTCGTATGATTTAATGTCTGATTCTTCTGATACATAGAAATCTTGGTCTTCGAATAAGTTTCTTATTTTCGCATCGTATTCAAATTCACAATCAACATAAGTAATTACGAATTCATCAACTAAATGAATCAATGATTCAATGGTGTTTGCTCCACCTATCAAATACTCTGTCATTTTGTGATCTGGATTGATTTCTTTTAATGTGCGTAGCAATTCTTCTTCATTTTTCACGCACAACATTCCATCCAAATCTTTGCTTGTAATTATAATGTTGGTTCTGTTTGGTAGAGGTTTTGAATCAGGTAGAGATTCCAATGTTTTTCTTCCCATGATTACGATGTTTCCCGTAGTCAATTCTTTAAATCTTTGCATGTCTTCAGGAATCGAAAAAAGCATATCTCCATCTTTTCCTATCGCAAAATTTTTGTCTACTGCTAATATAACTTTCATTAACAAAAATCTCCCTTCCTTATATTACTTACAATTTCGTTCAATTTTTCCATTGCATGATCATCTGTCCAATCAAAATCATCCTCGCAGATTCTTACTACAAGTATACCCATTTCCTCGCAGCAAATATCAAGCATGCTGCTGTAAATGGCATTTTGTAAATCAGATGATGAATTGTGAAGGGTAATTTCGCATTTATTTATCCATTTATCAAGGCAAAAACCATAGTTTTTTTCTGGCGGATAATTTTCAAGCGCAGTTTTTCTTTCTATTGTGAATTTTCTGTTCGCATCGTACATAAAACAAAGCTTATTTTCATCATTATAAGCCATTATATTGATATCATTGACATATCTTATCAAATCATCTCTGGTTATTTTGTCGTCTAATTCATTCAAAACTTTCTTCAGATTTTCGTTATCTATGTTTGGTTTCAAACTCGAAAAATTCTTGCTAAATTCTATATCTCCGCTAAAATACACTCGCAGTATTTTTTTAATAGCATCGATTTGTTCTTTTTCATAATCAGATGCCAAAAAAGTACTGTTTTCCATAAAATCTCCTTTATATTACATCCATTTTTTCTTTTTAAAGAAATAAATCATGACGCTGGTAATCACAATCGCAGTAACCCAGAACAAAATATATCCGTATTTTCCTTGAAGCTCCGGCATATATTTAAAGTTCATCCCATAAACGCCAGTCAAAAATGTCAACGGCAAAAATATCGTCGACCACACAGTCAACACCATCATTACTTCGTTAGTTCTGTTGGAAATATTCGTGTCAAATGCGTCTATCATGGAATTTATCATATCGCGATACACTTCGATGAATTCAAGCATTTGAATAATATGATCGTACAAATCTCTCATGTAAATCGATGTGTTGTGACTGACTAGATTGACTCTGAATTTTGACATTTCATTGATAACTGTACGCAACGGCCACAAAGTTTTTCTCAAAAATATCAGGTTTTTCTTCATGGTGTAAAGTTCTCTTAGAACATCATCGTCGTGATTTGTCATCATAGTGTCTTCCAAATCGTCGATATATTCTCCTAAAATATCAAAAATTTGATAATAATTGTCGATTACCGCATCCATTAACAAAAGAAGTAGACCGTCTGTAGTTTTGGGTCTAAAGACAGGTATTTTTTCTAATTTATCCACAATTCTGTCAAATGATGTGGATTTGTTTTGTTCAACAGTTACCAACAAATTTTCTTTTAATACGAATGACACTTGATTAAATGACAATTCCTTTACGCTATTGAACATATCGTAATCCACAGTATCCGTTACAACGAACAAATAATCGTCATAAGCTTCTAGTTTTGTTCTCTGCTCTACATCCAACATATCTTCTATTATAAGAGGATGGATTTTGAATTTTTCTTTCATTTTTATAAAATTATCCGAATCAGATAATCCTGTGATATATATCCAATTTATCCTATCATCTCTCAATTCGATATCATCGATGTCTGTGGTTTGATGTTTGTCAAAATGATGTTCATTAAAACTGCAAAAAGTAATTTTGGTGTTTTCGAGATCATTCTCAAGCCTAAGAGTTTCTAATATTTCATTGATTCTATCCTCAAATAATAAATTAGCCAATACTATCTCCTATTTTTCGTCCAATAACTTATTTGCGTAATTTCTATATGTTGATTTTGAATTATCTCCAACAAGTCTATCTATGATTTTGCCATCTTTTATAAACAAAGTCGTAGGTAGCGGCAAAGCTTCGTAATGTGTGATTATCTCATCTTTGTTTATTTCCTTGACTTTTTTTGCTGTATATTCGTAAAATTCAATCTCTCCTTGGAAGGATTTTTCAATGTCTTCCAAATCATTTTTCGCCGGAATACAAGGGCAAATCCCGTCCGCTTCGAAAAATAAAATCTTGTTTCCTTTGTTAAATACCTTAGAGTTGATGTCACTCTTTTTAAATTTTTTCATTTGGTACTATCCTCCAAATCTCTTCTGCATATTCTTTTATCGTTCTATCAGATGAAAATTCCCCGAAATTAGCGATGTTCATCAAACTCATCTTCGCCCATTTTTTCTTATCGGAGTAAGTTTGTAAAATCTTTTCGTGAATTTGTTCATAATCGTTGAAATCTTTTAACACATAATATTCATCCAATTTAAATGAAGAATCTCTGTTAACAAGTGAATTGTAAATATCCAAGAACATAAACGATCCACTATCATTGATCAAATCGCTTAGCAAAGTATCCACAACTCGTTTGATGTTTTCATCCTTATAATAATACTCAACTGGATTGTAAGTTTCTCTGATGGAATTTAACACATCAACAGTCGCTCCAAATGGGAAGTTGTTGTCTTCACCTGCGTGATTGAAAATCTCGATGTTTGCACCGTCGTAAGTTCCCACAGTCAATGCTCCGTTTAACATAAACTTCATGTTACCAGTTCCCGATGCTTCTTTTCCCGCAGTTGAAATCTGCTCACTCACATCTGCTGCAGGATACACCAATTCTCCGATGGATACATTGAAGTTTTCCAAGAAAACGACCTTGATGTATTTGCTGACAACATCGTCGTTGTTCACGAGATTTTTAACTTCATTGATGAATTTTATAATAGCTTTTGCTCTGAAATAACCAGGTGCAGCTTTCGCTCCGAAAATATATGTTTGTTTTGGAATATCTGTTATTTCATTATTTTTAATCTTGTAGTATAAATTCAAAATATGAAATGCATTCAACAATTGTCTCTTATATTCGTGAAGTCTTTTCACTTGTATATCGAAAATCGAGTTCTCGTCCACATCGATTTGTTCATGCTCTTTGATGTATTTTTTGAGTCTGATTTTATTGTGAAGTTTGATTTCCATTAATCTATCCAAAACACTGTCATCATCTTGGAAATTTTCAAGTTCTTTTAATTTCGTCAAATCCGTCTTCCAATCTTCTCCCAAAAGTTCTGTAATGTATTGTGTTAATTCTGGATTTGCATAAAACAACCAACGTCTTGGAGTAATTCCATTTGTTTTGTTGACAAATTTATCCGGATACAAATCGTGCCATGGTTTTAATGTATCATTTTTCAAAATTTCTGTGTGAATTTTCGCAACACCGTTAATTTTTACGGCAGTTAATATCGCTAAATGTGCCATGTTAACAGTATTGTCCTTCACTATTCTGAGATTGTCGATTCTATCCACAGAATAATACAATCCCACCAAATCACTTACAAATCTCTTATCGATTTCAGTGATAATATCCATAATTCTAGGACTCACCTCTTCTACAACATCGACATTCCATTTTTCCATTGCTTCTTGTAAAATCGTGTGATTAGTGTAATTGAAGACATTGCTTGTAATATTCCAAGCTTGTTTCCAAGAAAGTTTTTTGTCATCCATCAACACTCTCATCATTTCAGGTATAGCCATAACAGGATGTGTGTCATTTAATTGAATTGTATTGTATTTTGCAAAATCTTCAAAATTTACATCATTCGGAAAATTTTTCTCGTATTTTTCGATTATATCTTGAATAGATGCGCTACTGAAAAAATACTGTTGTTTTAATCTTAAAACTTTACCAGGTCTTTGGATATCATTCGGATACAAAACTCTCGTAATATCTTCTGCTCTATTTTTTTCTTTTACTGAATCGTCGTATTGAAAATTATTGAATTTTTGAAAATCAAATCCGTCATCACATTCCGCCTGCCACAACCTCAAAGTGTTTACAACATGGTTTTTGTAACCTACAACTGGCATATCATAAGGAACTGCTTTTACGACTTGGTTTTTGTATCTAATGATTTTGGATTCAGATTCAACACGTCTTGACCAAGGATCCTTGTCCAATGTCCAATTGTCTCCGACTTCCATTTGAAATCCGTTGTGAAAATATTGTTTGAAAAGTCCTTGGCGATATCTAACGCCGTAACCTGTCAACGGATAATCCAAGCTCGCTGCGCTTTCCATGAAACACGCTGCAAGTCTTCCTAATCCACCGTTACCCAAAGCTGCATCTTCTTCTTGAATTTCCAAATCATTGATGTCGATGTCCAATTCTTTTAAAATTTGTGAATATTTTTCATCCAATCCCATATTCAACAAGTTGTTTCCCAAAGATCTTCCTATCAAAAATTCTGCGCTAAAATAGTAGGCATTTCTAATATGTTTGTGTTTGTCAGAAGTTTTCTTCCAATCATCCGCCAATTCGTTCATTATTATTTTCGAAAAAGCTATGTATTTTTCTTTTTTAGTTGAAGTTTTCAAATCTTTCCCGAACATATTAAATAAAATTTTTTCAAATTGCAACAAAAATTCTTCCTTTTCCATAAAATCCTCCTATTCTCAGCTCAACTATATTTTACCACATTTGTGAAATAGTCCTATTAAATTTGTATTGTTTTTTTATAAAAATCAACAAAAATGATACATTTTTCTAATTTATTGATATAATGTTTTAGTTATAGTAATATATTAATGAGTCACAAGAAAGGACAAAAATTATGCAAAAAAATATATATGTATTATATGGCGGTCCTAGTACTGAACACGAAGTAAGTATTACAAGTGCTAGAACATTAATAAATAATTTATCAAAAGAAAAATACAACGTAAATGCGATTTTCGTTCGCCGCGATAAAAAATTTATAATGAAAGAAAACATAACTGAAGAAATAAAATCCGACGAAGAATTGATTCTTGACACTGATCTTTCAGTAATAGAATCTGTCAGCGATTGTATCAGTAAAATCAACCCTGAAAACACTGTAATATTTCCTGCAATTCACGGAAGTTACGGCGAAGATGGAACTATCCAAGGTTTCATAAAAGTTTTGGATTTGCCATTTGTAGGATGTAATGTGTTGGGTTCTGCGTTATGCATGGACAAGGGATACACTAACGATATTTTCGAATTGAACAAAATTCCTCAAGCAAAATACGTCGTACTTTGCAAAAACGACGATTACAATTTGAAAGAAATTTTCGAAAAAACATCCAAGGCTGTTTATGTGAAACCATGTAATGCCGGTTCATCAGTTGGCGTTATGAGAGCAGAAACAGAAGAAGAATTGGAAAAAGCAATTCAAAACGCATTCCAATACGACAGAAGAATTTTAGTTGAAGAAGAAATCATAGGCCCTGAACTTCAAATCGCGGTTATGGGCAATGATAATCCTGTTGCATCACGTCCGGGTGTATACCAAATACACGATGTAGAGTTTTTCGATTACGATGCAAAATACAACGATTCAAAAACAGAAATGCTTACACCATTTCCAATGGATGAAAAGTTAGAATTAAAAGCAAGACATTTGGCAGAAAAAGTGTACAAATTAATGAGTTTGTCAGGCTTTTCAAGAGTTGATATGTTCGTAAAAGACAACGAACTTTGGGTGAACGAAATCAATACAGTACCAGGACTAACTCCACATTCAATGTTTCCAGTTTTGTGGAAATGCACTAACGATATGAGTGTTTCAGAAGTATTCGACAACTTGATTGGTTTGGCTGTTGAAGAATATGAAAAAAATAAAGCATATAAGTTAGAGAGGTAAATATGTTAACAAGAAATTTAAAAACAATAACAGAACTTACTAACACAATTATAAATGAAAAATACCATGATATAATGGTAAAAGGTATCTCAACAGATACAAGAACTATTCAAAAAGATAATATGTTCATCGCTCTTAGAGGAGATAATTTCGATGGACAAAATTACATAGAGATGGCTTTCGAAAAGGGCGCATCTTGCTGTGTAGTTAACAGAGATTACAGAAATATCAACGATTATCCTGTAATCGAAGTAGACAATACTAAAGAATTCATGATGGATTTAGCTAGAGGTTACATCAGCAGCTTGGACTGCAAGGTAATCGCAATCACTGGATCCAACGGAAAAACAACTACAAAAGATATAATGAGTTCTTTATTAAAAGAAAAATACAAAGTAGTTAAGACACAAAAAAATTACAACAATGAAATTGGATTGTCCAAGACGATATTTGATATAGACGATGATACAGAAGTTGCCGTCCTTGAAATGGGAACTGAAAATTTCGGAGAAATCAGACAATTGACAAACATCGCGCATCCTGACATCGCAATGATTACAAACATTGGCGACAGTCACCTATTGAATTTGAAAACAAAAGAAAACATTGCAAGAGCGAAATTCGAAATCCTTGAAGGATTAAAAGAAGATGGAATATTTATTTTAAATAATGACGATCCAATTCTTAGAGAAGTAAAGCAAGAATACAAATTACCAGAAAAAACCATAACTTTTGGAATAAAACCAGAAAGCGATTATAGAATGGAAATGATCAAAGCTGATGAAACAGGATCGACTTTTTCAATCAACGATCATGTGTTCAACATAGAATTGTTGGGACATCATCAAATGTACAACGCTACAATGTCAATAATAGTAGCTGAACTTATGGGATTGGATTATTCTGATATTGCAAAAGGACTTAAAAATATCGAATTAACTGGAATGAGAAACGAACTTATCCTACTAGACAAATTCCATATTTTAAACGACAGTTACAAATCAAATCCACAATCACTTACAAGCTGCCTAGAAACAGCTTATGGATTGCACGGCTATTCTAGAAAAATCGCCGTATTAGGTGATATGCTAGAGCTTGGAGACAACGAAATAACTCTTCACAAAAATATCGGAAAATCAATCAATCCAGAAAAAATCGACTACGTATTGGCAACTGGACCATTAGCTGAAAACATAATCAAAGGAGCACGAACAAACTTTGCAGAAGATAAAGTGTTCTACTTTGAAACAAAAGAAGAATTGCTTGAAAAATTACAAGAATTAATCGTGGACAACACATTAGTTTTAGTAAAAGCATCTCATGCAATGCAATTCGATAAATTAGTCGAACAAATAAAAGAAATTTAACATCAAAATTTTAAATTATAGAAAAAAATAACAAGCCCTTATGTAAAAATTTGCATAAGGGCTTGTTTATTTCTAGGAAAGTTTGAGGTTTTCTTTTTTATATATTTTTCTTTGCTTGTTTATCGTTATAAATTCTCTTCATCAACATTCCAAGCGCAAACACTCCAAATAAAATTATAAGTCCTTTTACCCATGTAGATGGATTTGTGGATTTGCTTGCTGCATAAGAATAAATCAATGTAGCTGGAAGTTGTCCGATTCCTGTCGCGATGAAAAATTCCCAAAATCCCATCGGAGTCAATCCCGCTGCATAGCTTATAGGATCAAATGGAACGAATGGCAATAATCTTGCAACCAAAATAGCGTTCTTGCCATACTTGTCGAAGAATCCTTCTACTTCCTTCAATGCTCCTTTTGTGGCAAATTTTTCTGCAATATCTCTTCCCAAAAATCTTGCAATTCCAAAACAAAGAGCTGCTCCTGCCATTGCAGATGTCCAAGACAATATACTTCCTCTGACCCATCCCCAAATTGCTGCATTAGAAAATGTAATAAAAAATGCTGGAATTGGTGCTGCAATTGATTGAAGAATCATCATCAAGAATGAAATTATAACCGCAGTCTTTCCGAACGATCTGATGTACGCTTTTACACTTTCAAGGTCTTTAAAAGCTTTGGACATGTTAGTCACGCCTTCTCTGAGTGGTTTGATAAATACAAATGCAAGAACCACAATGAGAATAACGACAATTTTTTTGATATGTTTATTTTCTAATTTCAAAATTACCCCTCCTTATATTCATTATATCAAATAAAAAAATAAACACTTATTGAAATATTCTATAAGTGTTTATCATTTATTATAATTTACGAATTAAATTTTTCTTTGTCGAAATATTCTTCACCAGAACTATTAGCGACGATGACTGTACACACAGCATCTCCTGTGATATTTATCGCTGTTCTAATCATATCCAAAATTCTATCTATTCCCATTATCATTGCAATCGCAGAAATCGGAAGTCCAATTGAATTAAATACCATGGATAAAGTTATCAACCCAACAGATGGAATTCCCGCAGTACCTACCGATGCAAGTGTCGCTGCAGCAATTACCGTCAAGAAATTTTGTGGAGTTAATTGCATTCCGTAAGCGTTCGCTGCAAATACTACCGCAACTCCCTGCATGATTGCAGTTCCGTCCATGTTGATAGTCGCTCCAAGTGGAATTGTGAATGAAGAAATTTTTCTACTAACTCCAAGCTCTTCCAATTTGTTTATGTTCATTGGCACTGTTGCATTTGAAGATGATGTGGAGAATGCGAATCCCAAAACTGGGAAAAATTTCTTCAAGAATTTGAATGGATTTACTTTCGCAAAAATCGTCAATAAAACCATGTACACTAATAAAAGTTGAAGTCCCAATCCTAAAACTACTGTGAGCATGTACTTTAACATAGAGAATATTGCAGATAATCCCAAAGTTGCGAATGTTTTTGTAATAAGTGCAAATACACCAATTGGTGCAAACTTCATTACAATCATAGTCATATCCATCATGATGTCGTTGAACTCTTCGCAAATATTTGCAACGTTGTGTGCTTTTTCTCCCAAATTCGCCAAAATAATTCCAACTAAGAGTGCAAAGAAAATTATTTGCAACATATTTCCTTCAGACATCGCTCGAATTGGATTTGTAGGAATTAAATTCAATACAGTATCTTTTAGTGAAACAGCTTGTGCAGGATTGGCCTCTGCTGCTTGACTTACTTTGGTAAGATCAATTCCAACTCCAGGCTTGATAAATGATGCCAATAATAGCGCCAACGTTATCGCCAAGGCAGTTGTGAACAAATAAAACACAAGTGTTTTAACTCCTATTTTTCCTAGTTTTTTAGTATCTCCCATGCTCATCGCACCAGTTACAAGTGAGAAGAACACCAATGGAACCACGAGCATTTGCATTAATCTAATAAATCCTTGTCCCAGTACATCAAATACACCATTTACCAAAATTGTATCTTTTATATATGATGAAGGA
Organism: Finegoldia sp. P1-F-LS; assembly: GCF_052932205.1. Taxonomy (NCBI): domain Bacteria; kingdom Bacillati; phylum Bacillota; class Tissierellia; order Tissierellales; family Peptoniphilaceae; genus Finegoldia; species Finegoldia sp. P1-F-LS. Next base: position 188,077 of record NZ_JBRFJH010000003.1, read on the forward strand.
ACAAATAGATTAAAAATTATTCCGACAAACAACCCTAAAAATAATCCTATGAAAATTTGAGTTGTAAGTCCCATTTTTTTCTTTTGTTTCATAAATATCTTTCCTTTTTCTTAAAATTCATTTTGCATTACAAATTGTTTTTTTCTATATATTTTTTCAAAGAAGTTTGCCAATCTGTGAATTTGTAAATTTGTGAAGTGTTCAATAAGAAGTTTTCCAAAGCTGTAAAATCTGGTCTGTGGCCTTCTACTCTCAAATTCTCATCTTCTATTACTTCTGCATTAATTCCTTTTATTTTCAAGATTTCTTCTGCAAATTCTTTTCTACTAGCAACACCTTCGCATGATGCATGATAAATTCCATAATCGTAAGTAGACATCAATTTTACTATAAATTCTGCTAATTGATATGCACTTGTTGGAGAAGAATATTGTGCTTTAGGAACATAAACTTTTCCTGTTTGAATTGCTTCTTTTATAATGTCTTCTACTCTGTGATTTACTGGTGAAAATAACCAGCTAGTTCTCAAAATAAAATGTTTCACGCTGAATTCTCTTACGAAATTTTCTCCCATCAATTTGCTTTTACCATACATTGTCGTAGGATGTGGAGTGTCGTATTCTCTGTATGCACTTCTAGATTGTCCACTGAAAACATCATCTGCAGACATGTGAATTATTTTTGCATCTACAGTATTCGCTGCAACCGCCATGTTTCTCGCGCCCAAAGCATTTACTCTGAAAGCCTCGTCAGGATTTTCTTGACACAATACAGGATCTGTTAATGCAGAACAATTGATGATTATATTCGGTCTGTTTCTTCTTGCAAATATAGAAGTTTCATCGGAATTTACAATGTCTACGATGTATTTGTCAGTTGCCAATACCTCATCTTCAAATGGATCCAAATATTTCTGTAAAACTTTTCCGATTTTTCCATCTGCTCCACTTATCCAAATTCTATTTCTACTCATAATCTCTCCTTAAAAATTTATTTCCAATTCAACTGGACAATGGTCTGATCCCATTATGCTTTGGTGAATTTTCGCATCAACAAGATTGTCCTTCAAATCATCGCTAACCAAGAAATAATCTATTCTCCAACCAGCGTTTCTTTCTCTCGCCTTTGCAAAATACGACCAATAAGAATACTCATCAGTTTTATCTGGATAAAAATATCTGAATGTGTCGATGTATCCGTCATTCAATAAAAGTGACATTTTATTTCTTTCTTCGTCGGTAAATCCTGCTGAACGCCTGTTTGATTGTGGATTTTTCAAATCAATTTCATTGTGAGCGACATTCAAATCTCCACACACAATTACAGGTTTTCTGTCCCTTAAAATATTCAAATAATTGTGAAATTCATCTTCCCACACCATTCTATAATCCAAGCGTTCTAGTTTTTGTTTAGAGTTTGGAGTGTAGACATTCACCAAGAAAAAATCTTCGTATTCGCAAGTAATCACACGTCCTTCAGTGTCGTGTTCATCAATTCCAATCCCATAACTTACTCCAATTGGCTCAACTTTTGTGTAAACCAAAGTTCCAGAATAACCAGCCTTGTTTGCAGAATAAGAATATCTGTGATAACCTTCAATGTTCATTTCGTCAGTCATTTGATTTTCTTTCATTTTGATTTCTTGTAAACAAAAAATATCCGCATTCAAACTATTGAAAGCATCCATAAATCCTTTTTTCATAACGGCTCTGTATCCGTTAACATTCCATGATATTAATTTCATATACTCACCTCTTATTTGTTATTTATTATATCATATACAGTTTTGTGACTTATATTTGTAAATTTTTCTAACAATTATTTATACCCAAATAAACGAAAATTTAATAAATTGTGATTTTGTTAAGTTTTCTCAATTTGATATAATATATTAAAAAGAAAAAAGGAGATTTTTATGCAAGATTATAAAAATTTTAAATTAATAGATACAAGAGAATTGTCAGACATCAATTCTACTGCATTTCTTTTCGAACACGAAAAGACAAAAGCAAAAGTTTTGAAGCTTTCTAACGATGATGAAAACAAAGTATTTTCAATTGCTTTTAAAACTATTCCTCAAGATAGTACAGGTGTCGCTCACATAATGGAGCACTCTGTATTAAATGGATCCAAAAAATACACAACTCGTGAACCGTTTATGGATTTGGTAAAATCTTCGCTACAAACATTTTTGAATGCGATAACTTATCCAGATAAAACTTGCTATCCAGTAGCAAGTCGTAACGCCAAGGATTTCAAAAATCTCGTGGACGTTTATTTGGATGCAGTATTTAATCCAATTGTTTACGAAAAGAAAAATATTTTCTACCAAGAAGGATGGCACTACGAAATCAAAAATGTAAATGATGATATCAAATACAATGGTGTAGTGTACAACGAAATGAAGGGTTCTTACAGTTCAATTTATACGATTATTTTCGATGAATTGTTCAAATATTTGTACCCAGACACAACTTATGCACATTCATCGGGCGGAAATCCTTACAACATTCCAGATTTAACTTACGAAAAATTCTTGGAATTCCACGACAAATACTACCACCCATCAAATTCGTTCATTTATTTTTATGGAAATGGAAATATCGAAGAAGAATTGGATCATTTGTCAGAATATTTGGATGAATATGATTACAAAAAAATCGACTCAGAAATTCCTTACCAAAAACCATTTGAAAAGGCTAAGAAAGTCCAAGTCGAATACAATATATCAAAAGATGAAAATCCTGACGGAAAAGATGTATTGGTTTATGCAGCAAATGTCGGACACATCACAAATGTAAAAGATGCATTTGTTTCAACTATTTTAAGTGATGTATTGTTCTCCAACGAATCTGCGATAATCAAAGAAAAATTATTGCAAGAAAACATCTGTGAATCTGTAGAAAACGTATCATCTTACGGCCAAGAAATCACAATGGGTGTTATCGCTGAGAACTCAGATGTAAAAAACACTGAAAAATTTGAAGCATTAGTTAAACGAGAATTAGAAAACATCGTGAAAAACGGAATCGACAAGGACGAACTCACTTCTACTCTTAACAAATTAGAATACGATTTGAAAGAAGCAGGAAGTTTCCACACAAAAGGAGTTATCTATTTCTTAAAATCAGCTCTAAGTTTCATGTACTCAGATAGCTACTACGACCAATTGCAATTCTCAGAAACTCTTGCAGAATGCAGAAAATTAATCGATACAGATTACTACGAAAAATTCATCGAAGAAAAATTATTAAACAACAATTTCAAATTGATACTTTCTTTGAAGGCAACACCAGGTCTTAATTTGAAAAAAGACAACGAAGTTAAGGAAAAATTAAAACAATACAAGGAAAGTTTGTCCGATGAAGAATTGAATGAATTAGTAGATTTGAACAAAAACTTGGAACAATTTCAATCAGAAGAAGACACAAAAGAACAAAAAGACACTATTCCAACATTGGAACTTTCCGATATTGACGCAAAACTTGAAGATGTGGAAAGAATCGAAAAGAAAATCGACAACTACACATTCTTAAATCCAAATCTATTCACATCAAACATTCACTACGCATCATTTATGTTTGATTTGTCGAAGTTCTCGCAAAAAGATTACTTCTATTTGTCACTTCTATCCGATTATATCGGACTAAGCGATACTACAAATTACGATTACAAGAAATTATACACTCAAACATATCTTGCATCAGGTGGAATATTCACTGCTATTCATTTGAGTAATACGAAAAATAGCGAAGATTTGAAAACTAATTTTGTGTTTAGTTTTAAAACAATAGAAAAAACAGAAGACGAATGTATTAAAATCTTGGAAGAATACTTGTTTAATGTGAAATTCGAAGATAAAAACAGATTCAAAAACATACTTCAAAACTTGAAACAAGAATATAAAACGAGAATTCTTGAAGCAGGAAACCAATTCGCATTGACAAGATCGATGGCGTCATTCTCAGAAAAAAGCGTATTGGAAGATGAATGTTCTGGAATTAGTTACTACGAAAAATTGTGCGACGTGTTGAATGATTTCGATGAAAAAGCAGACATCACTTTGAAGAAATTAAAAGATTACTACGAAAAAATCGTAAATTCAAACGATATGATTGTTAGCATTATCAACGAAAAAGATTCTGCAAGCAAATTCTTCGCCAAATTACAAAAATCATTGATTGCAAAAATGAACACAGAAGATATCAACATCAAATCTTCTCCAACAAAATTCTTCAAATTAAAAGAAGCTTACAAGACATCATCAAATGTGAATTACGTAGTAAAATCAGCTGATTTGAAAAAATACGGATTTGAATACAATTCCAAAATAACTGTGTTGACAAATATATTGAACACTTCTTTCTTATACAACGAAGTCAGAGCAAAAGGCGGCGCTTACGGAGTTGGAATGAGCGTTAGCTTGAATGGAATATTGTATGTATATTCCTACAGAGACCCTAACATCAAAAACACAATCGACATTTACGATCAAATTGATAAATTTGTCGAAAACATGAGCTTCGATGAAAAAGAAATGAAACAATTCATCATTGGAACTGTGAACCAATTCAACCCACCTATGACGACATTCACAAAAGGAAGTCGTTCGATAAACATGTATTTGTCAGGAAGAACTATTGAAGATTACGAAAATTATCTTGAAAACATGCTACACACAACAGTAGATGATTTGAAACAATTTGCTCATATAATCAAAAAAGCAATGAAAGAAAATCACTTAGTTGTTGTTGGTAATGATACAAAAATCGATGAAGATGCAGATCTTTTCGACAAAATAATAAACGTAGAATAAATTTGAGTACTAAAAAAATAGCAAACACTCATGCACTTTTAGCGCGAGTGTTTGTTTTTTTATATCTCATTTTACACAAAACAAAAAGGACCGTTCGCACAGCCCTATTTATTTTCTAATTTTAATGCTAATTTTTTCTTGATGGATTCCATCAAATCGTAATCGTCCTTGTATCCTCCAGAAATTTCTCGAGTTGGTTCATTGTATGCCAAATCACTGATTTCTCCTGTAAAATCTTTTACCAAATCTAAGACATAATCTCGTCCCAATTTGGATTCACAATATCTCAAAAACGAATAATCGTAATTACCATACATTAATTGCTTCAAGCGCAAACTAATTTCTGGCACTCCAGCTTTTCCTGGATAAACGAAGAACATATCCCCGCACGCCCACACATCTGGTCTGTAACGAAAATCGTCGCTATCAGGAAATAGACAATAATTCCATCTCAAAAATCCCTTCATATCGAATAAGTAAGTCATGTATCCTACCAATCTCGATTCCATCAAAGGACTTCTTACAAACTGATTCAAATTATATGGCGTCCAGCAAACATACCATGTCATGTCTTGAAAATTAGCTTCAGCGGCCATTTTCAAATCGCCATTTTGAACCCTAATATATTGATCCAAAATAATAGAAAAGTTTTCTGTATCGCCAGTAAAATCTTCGTAAAATTCTCCATCCATTATAGCGTACTTGATTTTGACATCTTCGCGGATTTCTCTTAACAAATCTTCACATTCACACACATCTGTAGTGTTTTTTGGTTGATCTGCCATTACTCGTGTAATACTCCACAAATTTTTTTCAATCAAATGATTAAAAATCTGTTCAATGTAATCCGCATACATTTCTTTATTTCTAATAAATGTAAACTTGCCCGAATCCTTGTCGTACACACGAACTTTTATTGGTTCACAGAAATCTTTTAAAATTACAGAAAAATCCTTCCTGTCCCAATTCCCAATCAAACCGAAAATATCTATCTCGTCGCACATTCCAACTTTTTGACAAATCTCAATGTATCTATCAAAGTTTGTAAAATCCAATTTTAATTTGCCGTTTTCTATGAAGCAACCTAAAATATTGTATTCGTACAAGCTAGATTGATTATCATATATCATTCTGCATGTTTGACCTGCCCATGAATAATCGCTGACAATCACATCGCAAACTTTTTGGCCAGCCTTTGCAAGTGGCTTCATGAAGTTTTCTATAATTTTGAAATGCTCATCAGAATAATATTCAACATCGTAAACCCTCGCAAGAGATGACAAATGTTGCCACAAATCAAGATAAAAAATATTTTCTTGTGGCATTTCTACATTTGAAACTTCAAGCATAAAACTTTTCTCATAAACAAGCTCTTCATCATTAAATGAGCTAGTTTTTAAAATTCTAATATTAACTTCATGACTTCCTGATCTTTCTGATTTTAAATCAAGCCACAAATTGTTGAAGCCTTTTGGAAGATATCCAGATCTTTTATTTAAAATTGCATCTTTTTTGTAACACAAATCATCATCTAGAACATCTTTTTCAAAACTAAGTTTACAATCGCAATCAGAATTGACTTCGATTCGATACATCTCAACTACGCCTTCCCAAGGAAGAGTCATTACTTTATCAAGGTTTATCCATGTTTTTTGTTGAAGCTCTAGTTCAACTTGAACAGCAGTCTCTTCGTTTTTCAAGGCAAATTTTTCATTTATCTCATCGCAATTATTCTTAGAGATTCCGATTTGTCTGACTGTTGAAGGTATAAATCTAATCATTAACCTTTCACCCCTTGTGAAACCATTGATTTAATCAAATATTTTTGAATCATAAAGAACAATATAAATGGTGGAAGTGTAGCTACAACGCTAGCTGCCATTTGAGTTTCCCAAGTTGTTTTGTACAAATCTTGGAAATCTGTAAGTGCCAATGATATTGTTCTAAGTTCTGGAGAAGTTATAAATGATTTCGCATAAATCAAATCTCCCCATGCAGCTATAAATGCAAACAATCCTGCAGTTATGATTCCTGGAAAACATAAAGGAAGTAATACATCTTTTATTCCTCGTAATCTGTTTGCCCCATCCATCCAAGATGCTTCTTCATAATCTATAGGAATTTGTGAAAAATACGAGTGCAACAACCATACAGTCATTGGCAAACAAGATGTTGTCGTTGCTATAATCAAAGACAATTTTGTGTCTAATAAATTGAAATTCCTAAAAATAATATACATAGCATTGACTATGATTACGGAACTAAACATTTGTGTCACAAGAATTATATTCATGAATGCATTTTTGCCTTTAAAATCAAATCTCGTAACAGAATAAGCTGCCAATGATCCTATTAAAATACAAATCAACATCGTAATTACAGAAATTTGTAAACTGTTGAAAAATTCTCTGAGAATTGATTTGTCACCGGACAAAACATTTGTGTAATTTTCGAAATGAAAACTATTGAAGAATTTCGGCGGCCAAGTTATTAGTTCGTTGTATGTTTTCAATGATGAGTTTACCAAAATCACTATTGGAAATAGCAACAAAATTACAATAATAGTTAGTATAATTGTGCTTTTTACATTCTTTTTATTTCTCATTTAACATACTCCTTGAATAAATAAAAGTCATTAGCGACAAAATAACTACTACAATCATTGTCAACGCAGAACTTGCACCTATGTTGAATCTACTGAAAGCTTCTTGGTAAATTTTGATTATCAAAGTTTCTGTAGATCTCATTGGTCCACCTTGTGTCAATACATAAATTACATTGAATGAATTAAACGTCCAAATAGTTACTAAAATCAAAATTGTAACAAATGTTTGTCTGATTCCCGGCAATGTAATGTCGAAGAATTGTCTTGTTTTGTTCGCTCCGTCTATTTCACTTGCTTCATACAAAGATGTCGGAATTTGTTCCAACGCTGCCAAAAACATCATTGATACAAAAGATATTCCTAACCATGCATCTACAAATGCCGCACAGTATAACGCAATATTAGGATCTGATAAAAATAAAATTGGACTTTTAGTAATTCCTAATTTCATAAAGAAGTAGTTAATATAACCGTATCTTCCATCTAATATCCATTTCCACAATGTTGACACTGCAACTTGAGGAATAGCCCAAGGAATTAGAACTAAAAATCTAAATTGTTTTTTAGCAAAAATATTACTAGATAATAAATACGCAAGTAAAAAACCTAGAAATATTTTCAAAAATACTGTTATAACTGTGTATTTCACAGTTACTGATAAACTTTTATAGAATTGTGGATCATTAAAAATAGATTTGTAATTCGCCAATCCTATAAAATCTGAACTACCTGTAAGTAAATTAACTTTATTGAAAGAGTTAATAAACGTCAACACCATAGGATAGCCATATAGAATTATTACTACCAAAAAGCATGGTAGTAATAATAAATATGGTAACATTTTTGATTTTTTCATTTTACTTTGCTAATTCTTTTTGACAATTATCCAAAGCTTCTTGTGGAGATAATTGACCAGTCATAGCTTTTTGTACTGCAATTGTGAAGCTCTTGTTGAAATCATCCCAGTTTGGTACTTGTGGTTCTGGTGTACCAAATTCCATGATGTCTTTCATTGGTTTGTTGAATTCATCATCATATTTTGGATCTTCAGCTTCTTTGTGAAGAATTGGGAACCAACCATAAGCTGCAGTTATGATTTTTTGATTTTCCAATTTGCCCATGAATTTAATAAATTCAAAAGCTTCTTTTTTGTGTTCAGAAATTGAACTCATTGTATAAGAGTCAGTTACAATTGTAACTCCCTTTTGTTTTCCTTCTGGTAACATTGCAACTTTGTAAGGAGTTTTATCCTTGCCTTTGTCCATTGTTTCTTTTTCCCAACCACCAGAAATGTACATTGCTAAGTCGTTGTTAACAAACATTTTTGATTGGTCATTTCTTGTTGTAGATACTGGATCTGGAACGTATGCTGCTAATTTTTTGAAGAATTCTAATGTTTCTACGTTTTCTTTTGAATTGATAACAAAGTTACCATTTTCGTCAACGATTTTACCACCGTTTTGGTAAATGAAGTTAAGAATTTCATCAGTACCACTAGTTAAATCTGTAGGAATTGCAAATCCCTTCATATTTCCCTTAGTGTTTTCTTTTGCTACGTTTAATAATTCTTCCCAGTTCTTTGGAGCTTCTTTAATCAAATCTGATCTGTAGAATAATCCTCTTGAAGATAATGCCATTGGAATACCAAATTGTTTTCCAGAAACTTTACCTGTGTTCAATACGTTTTCAATGTAGTCTGCTTTTTGTTCGTCAGTCATCATTGAAGACATATCTTCCAAGATACCATTTTCAGAGAATTGTCTCAAAGATCTTGAACCTAAAAGCATAATATCAGGAGCTTTTTTTGCTTGGTATAATTGAACTACTTTTGAGTTTAATTCTTCCCAACCAGCACTGATAACTTCAACTTTGATGTTTGGATTTTCTTTTTCAAATCTTCCAATAGCATCTGTGAATTGTTCTTTTAGATATCCTTGATCATATCCTGGAACTAACATGTGAATTGTTACTACTTCTTCTTTTTTGTTTTCGTCTTTTTTTGCATCTTTTGAATTATCAGCTGCTTTATTTCCACAAGCTGACAAGAATAGTACGAATACTAAAAGAATTGCCAAAAATTTTTTCTTCATAATATAAAACCTCCAATTTATATATTATATTTCAATTTGATTTTACCACAACCAAATTTAAATCTCTATGAAAAAATTCATTTATAGGATATTTCTATAAATGAATTAGTATTTTAAAATTTTTTAATGCTATAATGTAAATAAAGGAGTTGGACATGGGAAATAATAAAATTGAATTAAAAAATGTTTACAAATCTTACGACGGTGAAAATTACAGCGTAAAAGATTTTAATCTTACAATGAATGACGGAGAATTTATAGTTTTCGTTGGACCTTCAGGTTGTGGCAAGACTACAACATTGAGAATGATTGCAGGACTTGAAGATATTACCAAAGGAGACCTTATAATTGACGGAAAGCGTATGAACGATGTTTCTCCACAAGACAGAGATTTGGCGATGGTTTTTCAAAATTATGCATTGTATCCTCACATGACAATTTATGAAAATATTGCATATCCTTTGAAACTTAGAAAAATCGATAAACAAGAAATCGATAAATCTGTAAAAGACGCGGCTGAAATTCTTGGCATCACTCACCTATTAGAAAAAAAACCTAGCATGCTTTCTGGTGGTGAAAAACAAAGAGTTGCATTAGGTAGATGTATAGTTCGTCATCCACATGCTTTCTTGATGGATGAACCATTAAGTAACTTGGATTTCAAATTGAGATTGAAGATGAGAACTGAAATCTCGAATTTACAATCAAAATTACATAAAACATTTATTTATGTAACACACGACCAAGCAGAAGCATTGACAATGGGAGACAAAATTGTCGTAATGAAAAAAGGAGAAATCCTTCAAGTAGGAAATGGCGACGAAATCTACAACAATCCAAACTGTAAATTCGTTGCGGATTTCATTGGATCTGCACCAACTAATTTCGTAAAAGTTGATGGTGATTTGACTGTTGGCGATAACACTTACAAATTCGCTCACCCAAAACCATTTTACATGTCATTTAGACCAGAAAAGGCATCACCATATGAAAAAGACGGATTCAAATTTGATTTGACATTAAGTGCCATAGAAAACTTAGGTTCTGAACAATATTTGTATGGTTCTCTTCTTGAAAATAGCATCGTAATAAAAGATTTCGAAAACAAAGATTATAAAGTTGGAGAATCTTACACATTCTACGTAGACAAAAATGATTTGTTGTTCTTTGATTTTGAAACAGAAAAAAGAGTCGAAAACGAAATGACAATTTAGCATAAAAATTTGAGGGCTGTGTAGCCCTCTTTTTTAGTGCGAATATTCAACGCTCATGAACCAGCATCTAGACTATAATATTCGTGCATGAGCGTTAATACTTTATACCACAGTTTTTTAATTAAACGAATTTATCACATCAAACATCGGAATTGTGATGGATATTACGATAAATCCAACGATTATTGCCATGAAGATTATAAGCATTGGCTCTAATATGCTAATGAATGATTTAATTGCATATTCCACTTCCCCGTCGTAAAATTCAGATAATTTCTCGAAAATATCTCCTAATTCTCCAGTATTTTCTGCAACTTTTAACATTGAATTGAACACTTGTGGCGTTATTTTTCTTTTATTGAAGGCTTCTTCAAGTGTAAATTCTCCAGATTCTATTTCTTTGAAAATGTCAGAAAGTTCTTGTTTGTAGTATTTGTTTTTCATGGATTTTTGAATTATGATCAATCCATCAAGAATTGTCATGGAGTTTTTGTGAGTTATGCTTAAACTTCTCGCAATTTCAGATGAGATTACGATTTGTCTTTGTTTTCCAAAAATCGGATTTGTCGTTTTGAATTTGTCCAGGTAATATCCAAATTTTGTTTTTCGATAAGCTATGATAAGTCCCACAATTATTAGAACTAAAAAAATTAAAATCAATAATCCTTTTTCGTTAATTGCATTTGATACTGAAATTAGAATTCTTGTAGACAGAGGTAGCACCATGTCAGAGCTTTCAAACAAATCCACGAATGTTGGAATGACGTTTTTGAGCATAAATATCAACATTACAATTCCCGTAACAGTCAAAATAATAGGATAAATCATTGCATTTTGAATTTTTTTGTTGATATCGTAGGTTCTCTCGTAGTATTTGCTCAAATCGTAGACCACTTTGTCAAGCCTTCCACTTTCTTCTCCGAGTTTCATCATCGATGTAAAAAACATGTCGAAATTTTTGTCGCCACAGAAACTTTCCGACACGCTCATCCCGTTATTCAAATTCTCAGAAACTTTGTCCAAGCTGGGTTTTAATTGTTTGAATTCTTTTTGTTCCTTGAGTAGATTGATTATTTCTATGATTGGAATCTTCGCATTCAAAAGAATTGAAAATTGTCTCAAAAACAAAAACAGTTTTTTCTTGGAAGCCTTGAAGTTTATTTCTTTTTTTAATACACTGTCTTCTTTTAATAAACTGTCAATCTTCATTATACAACCTCATCGCTTCATCAAATGAAGTGTTTCCAAGAGCTACTTGAATTAGTGCTTTTTTGAATAAACTGTCGATGTTATTTTCTTCTCCGTATTTTTTCAATGATTTCAAATTCATATCTTTTTTGATTAAACTTCTCAGATCATCGTCGATTTTTAATATTTGCATGACAGCCATTCTCCCATCGTAACCCAAACTGCATTCATCGCAATTTCCTGGCTCGTAAATTTCAGTTGGATTTAACCCGTTTGATCTAAAAATTTCCATTTGTTCAGAGGTTGGTGTGACTTTTTTCTTACAATGAGGGCACAATTTTCTGACCAATCTTTGTGCGATGACAACTTTAAGTGATGCTCTTATCATGTAATCTTCAATTCCCATATCCATCAGTCTAATTATCGATTGATAGCAGTCGTCAGTGTGAATTGTGGAGTATACTTTGTGGCCTGTGATTGACGCTCTGATTGCAAGCTTGGAAGTTTCCAAATCTCTGATTTCTCCGACCATTATTACGGAAGGGTCTTGTCTAAGTACAAACTTCAACGTATTGTCAAATCTCAAGCCAATTTTTTCGTTAATTTGAATTTGATTGATCCCAAAAATATTGTACTCAACTGGATTTTCAATTGTGATAATATTTTTATCGATTGTATTTTCTTGTTCTAACATTGTGTAAAGTGTTGTGGTCTTACCGCTACCTGTCGGCCCACAAATAAGCACCATACCATTTTCAAATTTCGTAAATCCTTCTATCATTTTTTGTTCATTTTCAGAAATTCCGAGATTCTGCATACCGATTTTAAAAGATTCTGGATTCAAAATTCTAATAACGCATTTTTGCCCGTGAATTGTATTGATAATGCTAATTCTAAGATCTATCTTGGAATTTTCGTAAGTATATGTAATTCTTCCGTCTTGTGGAAGCCTCTTTTCTGCAATATCAAGCTCGCTCATTATTTTAATTCTAGTAATTATCTTTGAATGCATGCTCTTGTCAACAGTTTTGTATTCCACCAAACTTCCGTTGATTCGAAATCTAATCCTGACATTTTCTTCAAATGGTTCAATGTGAATATCGCTAGAATTTTTTTTGATTGCATCATCAATTATAGAATTTACAAATAAAATATTATCGTTGATTTCCATTGTTGTCTCCTTGTATATACAATAAAAAACAAATAAAATTTGGAAACAAATTTAAACTTTCCTTTATTTGTTTCCAATAATCACTTTATAGATATCATCCTTCAAATTTATAGTATAATTATATCAAAATGGTAAGGAGAATCATATGAAAAACAAGAAAAATTTGACATTTGAAAATATATTTAACATAATACTGATTTGCTGTATGATTTTTATAATAGTATTATGGGGGAAGCATTTTCCTTTAATGAAATATAGAGGATATAAAAAATTATATCAATACATGGATATTCAAAAAATACCTAAAAAAGATATTAAAGATATTAAATCTTACAAGGATATAAAATTTGACGGATATTTTTATTATGTTTACTTAAAAGATTATCCTAATTATACTCTATGTTATGAGTATACCAGAGATGGGAATTTTTTTCTTGCAGTAGAAAAAGAGATAAATGGAATTAATAATATGTTAGACGAAAATGAATTGAAAAATTTCAAATACAAACCTCTTCCTGACAATTGGGAGGATATTAAAAAATAGAAAAAGTGGCATGATTATGCCACTTTTTTATATATTGTTTACACCAATAATCTGCCACCTTGAGTGTACAAATTATAATAATATCCTTTTTGTTCCATTAATTGTTGGTGCGTTCCGCGTTCGATTATTCCTTCTTCTGTCAACACCAAAATCAAATCTGCGTTTTGAACAGTTGTAAGTCTGTGGGCAATCGTAAGTGAACTTCTTCCTTTCGCCAAGTTTTCCAACGATTTTTGAACGATAAACTCGCTCTTGTTATCAAGCGCTGAAGTCGCTTCGTCTAATATCAAAATCGGTGGATTTTTCAAGAAAACTCTCGCAATTGAAATTCTTTGTTTTTGACCACCAGATAGCATTACTCCACGTTCTCCAACATAAGTGTCAAATCCATTTTCCAAGTTCATTATAAAATCGTACGCTCCGGCTGCTTTTGCTGCATCGATTATTTCTTGTTCTGTCGCATCTGGTTTTCCGTACAAAATATTTTCTCTGACAGTTCCGCTGAACAAATACACATCTTGTTGAACCATTCCGATGTTTGAACGAAGTGATTGAAGTTTGATTTTGCGAACGTCAATTCCTTCTACTAAAATCTCTCCGTCTTCCACATCGTAAAATCTAGGAATCAAATTACACAACGTCGTTTTTCCTCCACCCGAAGGCCCAACCAACGCGACTTTTTGTCCAGGATTTATTGTGAATGAAATATTGTTCAACACATTTTCATTGTTGTTATTGTACTTGAAGCTTACATTTTTTATTTCGATTTTACCTTTGACATTTTCCAAATCAACAGCATCTTCGTCATCGAAAATCTCGATATCTTGATCCATTATTTCTGTAAATCTTTCGATACCAGTCATTCCACGTTGAAATTGTTCTGTAAATTCTACAATTCTTCTCACAGTTGTAAGTAACGTTTGAACGTATAGGATAAATGCCACGATGTCACCGCTACTCATTTTCCCTTCTACAAGGAAAAGTCCTCCAAATAAAACCACTATAATGTACATTATTCCATCGAATGCTTTTGTTATCGTGTTAAATCCAGCCATTGATGAGTAAGTTTCTGATTTTATATCCAAGAATTTCTTGTTACCTTTTTGGAATTTTTCGATTTCTACATCTTCATTTGCGAATGATTTTACAACTTTAACTCCTAGCAAACTGTCCTCGATATCTGCATTCAACACTCCGATATGACGTTTTTGCTCTTTGAACCCTTTTCTCATTCTTCTGTTGTATTTTGATGCAAATACAATCATAAGTGGAATCGATAAAAATAAAATCACTGTCAACAATGTGTTCAATCTAACTAAAATAGCAAATGAAACTATTATTTTGATAAGTCCAATGAAATATTCTTCTGGACAGTGATGTGAAAATTCCGTAATATCGAACAAATCCGATGTGATTCTCGCCATAATTTGTCCGACTTTTGTTTCGTTAAAATACGAATCGGAAAGTTTTTGCAAATGTTGGAATACATCGTATCTCATGTCTGTTTCAATCTTTGCACCCATTATGTGACCGGTTTTTGTCATGTAGAATCCTGCGAACAAATCAATTATCTTCATAATCAAAAGAAGACCAGCCATTCTAAAAATCATTTCTCGTGTCAAAGTGTATGTTCCAAGTCCTGCATTTGTCAGTCTTCTCAAAATCATCGGCAACACCATATCTGTAAGTGTCGTAAGCGCCGCGCAGAACAAATCAAACATCAGAATAAATTTGTATTTTTTAAAATAAGGCATTACCCTTTTTATCAGATTAAGATTTCTTTTCATGCTTCTTTCCTTTCTTTAAAATTAATCAATACAACAATTATAGCACATTATTTTTTTTAAAAACAAACCGCCACGATGAAATTAAATTTCAAAATGGCGGTCAATTTATTTTGCCGATAATTTCTTCATTAATATTGTAATCGCGAAAAATCCTACCAATATTAAAATGTAAATAAAAATATTTAGAGCGAACAAATTTTGCTTTACAGGTCCCGAAAAAATCGAAAAATACGAAAATAAAACAATTCCAATCGCTGATATCGCAATCAAAATGTATCGGAATGTATTGTCGTGAAATCTCTTTTCTTTTCTGGAAATTATAATAGGTGTCGCAATTACAGCAGCAAACATCGTCAAATAAAGTATAACTGCTGACACTGAAATTTGTTTAAATTCCAATCCCAAGAAATTTCTGATTAGATTTGTAACAAGTCCCACCGAAGTTATCAACAAAAAGTAATACACAAGCTCCACTAATTTATTCACTATATTCACATTCGAAAAATCTTCGATGTAGTTGTTGACCTTTCGAAGTTCTGATTTGTACAATTCTTCTGTAGGAATTGCGTTATTTTTTTGCAACTGCATCAAATCAATATCTAACAGTTTTTCACACTCACTAAACGTCTTAAAATACAGGTTTCTCGTCTTTAAATTTATCAATATTCTTTGTTTTATATCAAAAAAATCTTCATCCAATTTCATCAGTTTTCACCTCTCATATATAATACCATAAAAAAACTATAAATTATTCAATTGATATTCAAAAATTATTCACGAAAAATTATCCCAAATTGTTGGTAAGTTTTTGTGGATAATTGTGGATAATGTGGATAACTTTGTGGATATCTTGAAATAAGCCAATTTTTTTCCACAAAATATCTTAAATTTTTGTGGAAAATAATTGTATAACTTATGCGAAATTTATGTTCGATAAATTTATTTAACACTAAGTTAATAAATATAATCGAACTTTCAAAATACTTACATTAAAATTCAATCTATTTACAATCTATTACTTTTCCTAAAGTATATCGTAGTAGCTGGTTATGCTATAATTATCTTAATATATAAATGAAGGAGAGTTATATGAAATATTTTGATTACGATTCATTCAAAGACTTTACATTTATTTCAAAGTTAAACGCTTTAAAAAATTCAGACAATATTTTCTGTGTTACAACCACAGCTAATATAGAAGACAACAAATACGATTCAAATTTACGCAAAATAGGAAACAATAAAAACTTCACGAGTTCCAACAAAGACTCTTCATTTTTTGAATTGAATGATGGAGATTTATTGATAAATAGAAATTCAGATAATGAAAAAGCCTCTGATATATCATCCTTCTACAGACTTCCTATCAACGGAGGAGAAGCTGTAAAGGAATTCGATATCGATTTGAAAAACGTTGAAATTCTTTTCGAATTAGAAGATTCTTTTATCGTAAAATATGAATTCGATAGACATAATGAAATGAATAAAATCACTGAAGAAGAAAAAAACGAAGATGTCGAAGTGTTAACAGAACTTCCATACTTTGAAAATGCTGTTGGTTTTACTGACAAGAAAAGAACTAGACTTGCAAGATATTTCCCAAGCATCGACAAGATGGATATATTAACAGACGAATTTTCAAACATCTCATCTGTCGACATTTCCGATGACAAATCAAAACTTGTTTTCGTGAGAAATTCATACGAAAATGTAATGAAAATAGAAGATGAATTAGTGGAATACGATTTGAAATCTGGCGATGAATCTGTAATTTTGCAAGGTTTTATGATAATGTCTGTAAAATATTTCAACGGCGATATAATAATTCTAGCAACAGATGGAAAAGAGCACGGACTCAACCAAGACTGTGAAATCTACAAAGTTGTTGATAATAAAACTACTAAACTCAACGAAAATCACTACTGCTTGTACAATTCCATTGGTTGTGATTTGAAATATTCGTCTGGTAGTCAAATCGAAAAAACTGACGACTACATGTATTTTGTGATCTTGGAAGGATATGGCAGTTCGATTTTGAGAATGGATAAGAATTACAAATTCGATAAAATTTTCTCCACGAACAATTCTATCAATATGATATCTGTGAAAAACGATGAGGTTTACTACGTTTTGATATCTGAAAATCACGGACAAGAAGTCTACAAATTAAATGGAGAACAATTAACTCATTTGAATAATGACAACTATCATATCAGTAAGAAGGACAAGTTTACTTTTGAAAATGACGGACATTCATTCACAGGCTGGGTAATTTATCCAAAAGATTACGATGAAAATAAAAAATATCCGGGCGTTTTGTCCGTTCATGGTGGTCCAAAAACTGTTTTCGGTGAAGTTTTATTTCACGAAATGGAATTGTTGTCTGCCAAGGGATATTTCGTTTTCTACACAAATCCTCGAGGTAGTGATGGATACGGAAATGAATTTATGGACATAAGAGGAAAATATGGAGATGTGGATTATTCAGATTTGATGAAATTCACCGATATCGTTATGGACAAATATCCTATCGATAAATTGGGCTACACTGGTGGATCTTACGGTGGTTTCATGGCAAATTGGATGATGACCCACACTGACAGGTTCGATTGTTTTGTAAGTCAACGTTCAATTTCAAATTGGATTTCTTTCAGTTTGATTTCAGATATTGGATATTATTTTGGAACAGATCAAAACCACACATTAACAGTCTTGGATGATTACGATAAATTGTGGGACAAATCTCCACTAAAATACGCAAAGAACGCTCACACTCCAACTCTTTTCATTCACTCCACAAAAGATTACAGATGTCCTTTATCTGAAGGAATGCAAATGTTCCAAGCTTTGAAACTTAACAATACACAAAGTCGATTTGTGATGTTTTACGGAGAAAACCACGAGCTTTCACGTTCGGGAAAACCGAAAAACAGAATCAGAAGATTAAAAGAAATCTGCGATTGGTTTGATATTTATTTGAGGTAGATGATGAAAAAACAGAAAAAAGAAAAAAAGAATTTGTTCTTCAAAAAATTATTACAATCTATAAAAGATGACCAAATCCCATTATTGAGTGCACAGACAACTTACCATTTTATAATGAGCTTGGTGCCATTTCTAATTGTTTTATTGAATATCGTGCTGATGGTTGCCGCTAGCAAAATAGATTTGATTTTCAAATCTATGGAAGTTCTTCCCGATGAAACGAGAAATATTTTGATGACATTAGTCAACACGATTATAAACAACAGATCATCATCTGTGCTTTCAATCTCGTTGTTGGTGGCGTTGTGGTCAAGCTCCAAAGCTTTGAAATCACTTATCACAGCCATGAACAAAGCATTTGATGTAAGAAGCGAAAACGGATTTTTGAAAACACAATTAAAAAGCATTTTGTTCACAGTGGTACTGCTCTTATTGTTGATGGTAACATTGGTGTTTATCGCATTCGGTGGATTGATTTTGAATTTGATTGAACAATACATGAAAATACGAATACCATATTTCGCACAAATTTTCAGATATCTGATTCCAATTGTATCCATGATTTTTGGATTCACGTTGCTATACAAATTCGCACCGGATTTCGATTCAACAAGAAGCATCAAATGGAAATCCGCGATGCTCGGAGGTACAATTGCAACCATCGGATGGCTGTTGATTACACTGTTATACTCGTTCTACGTCTCCAACATCTCCAACATGTCATTGACATACGGACCATTGGTCGGCGTATTCGCACTTTTTGTGTGGATTAACCTATCTTCGCAAATAATATTGATTTCAGCAGAAATCACCGCCAACTACGACCAAGTAAAAAAAGGCGTTATCTATTCAACTTAGGATTAATGAAACAAAGTAGATTATAAGCTTTGATAATAATGCATTGAAACAAACCAAAAACATCGTAAACAAGCGAATCATTCGAAAAAAATTGTTCTAAATTCAAGCGAAATGAAACGTTAAAAAATTGCATTGTCTGAGCGTTAGCGAGTTTGCAATTTTAGTTTCATAAGCGATGAATTTATCAATTTTTGTAGACAGATGAGCGGTTTACGAGTTTTTGTGTTTTATTGTCTTGAAACTACCTCTTGCAATTCCATATTCTGTGAAATTTGCCAATAATAATTTTTTTAGTTCAATATGAACGCCAAATACAACCTGATAAAATCTTCTACATTTCTAGGGTCGAGTCCTGTGATGTCTCTGAGTTTATTCAATCTGTATTGAACAGTGTTTTTGTGCACGAACAAATCCTCTGCGCATTTTGTTATGCTTTGATTATTTGTCGCATAAATTTTTATCAAATCTTTGTAAATATTGTAATCTTCGTCGGAAATATCTTTCAACACGACTTCTTTGAATTTTTTTATTCTGTCCTTTTTGATACTTCCAAGCAAAATCCCCATATCCAACGTAGAATAATCCACAACACAGTCTTTTCTTTGCAAATTGTCCAACCAATCCAATGCAACCAGGCAGTTATCGTAATTTTTCTTAAATTCGTTGATTATTTTGAATGAACCACTAATACCAAAATACACTCTACTGTCTATAACGTCATGAATTTGGTTTCTAATTTTTTCCAATTTTTTCTTGATGATAATCTTGTCTACGTTGTTTGCTAGGATTACAATTTCTCCGTAAAATACGCTATATACGAAATTATTGGACAAATTATTCTCCAAAATTTTGTAAATTTGATCGGAATCTTTCAATAAAAATCTGTTGTCAGAATTTCTTCCGACGATTACGAATTTTTCGTCTTCTGTTTCTAAATATCTGTACAATCCGTAATCGTCCAACTCATTTATCAAGCTCTCAAATAAATACTTGTTCATGTCTTTTTTCTTGAGTCTGTTTTTCTCAACAAGTTGTTCTTTGACGAGTATTTCGGTCATTTTCTTAATGATGTTGCCGTATTTCATAACCTCGTCTTTATTTCCAGTAATCCCTATTACGGCGATAATTTCTCCGTCAATTGTAACAGGAATGTTAATCCCCTTCTTTGCTCCTACGTATTCTCTCTCATTATCCACAAAAATAGTTTTGTTTTGTACAACGCACTCCTTGGCAGCTTCATGATAAGTGCCGATTCTTTTTGAATTTGTGGAATAAATAATATATCCTTCTTGGTCGAAAAAGTTCAAATCGTAATCAATTACATCTTTTAATTTTTCGACTATCATTTTTGCTGTGTGATCAGAAATCCTCATTTGTTCTCCATAATAATTAATTTATTTACTCATTAGATATTGTTATTACATAAAACATACATTTGTGCAATCGTTTGTTATAAAATTTAGTTAGGAGGTTATTATGAATATATTAGTATTGATAGACTCTTTTAAAGGCAGTTTGAGTTCTTTGGAAGCAGGAGAAATCATCAAAAAAGCTTGTGAACAAGATCCTTCAAACAAAGTTACTGTCAGACCTGTTGCTGATGGCGGCGAAGGAACTATTGATTCATTAAAGGATATTAAAAACGCAAAAATAATCGAAGTTGATGTACATAATCCTTTGATGGAACATCACACAGCGAGATATTTAATAGTCGATGATAAGCTTGCAATCATGGAAATGAGTGAATCCAGTGGACTTACGCTTATAAAAGACAATTTGGATCCAATGAATGCTACGACATTTGGAGTTGGCGATATGATAAAGGATGCTTTGGATAAAAATATTCGCGAATTTATCATTGGAATCGGCGGTTCTGCAACAACAGATGGCGGCATGGGAATGCTTCGAAGTTTGGGCGTGAGATTTTTTGACGAGGATGGAATCGAAATTTCAAACGGCCCAATCGGAATTATCGATTTGGAAAAAATTGATATGGAACATTTCGATAAGAGATTAAAAGAATGTACATTCCAAATAGCTTGCGATGTCGACAATCCATTGTGTGGAGAACGTGGATCTGCGAGAGTATTTGCACCACAAAAAGGAGCAACTCCAGAACAAGTCGAAGAGTTAGATAAACTTTTGGGCAAATATCACCAAGTAACTAAAAAAGTTATCCCTGATGCAAATGATACCATCGAGGGAGCAGGTGCTGCTGGTGGTTTGGGTTACGCTTTTAAAAATTATTTAAATGCAGAATTAAAACCAGGAATCGAAATTATAATGGAAATGCTCGGTGCTGATGAGTTAATCAAAAATTCTGATTTGATTATCACTGGCGAAGGCAAGATGGATTTTCAAACTTCTATGGGCAAAACTCCAGTTGGAATTGCAAATGCAGCAAAGAAATACAACAAAAAAGTCATAGCTTTTTGTGGAGTTTGTGACAATGACGCAGTTTCCGTTAACGATAGAGGAATCGATGCGTTCTTCCCTATTTTAAATGGATGCATGAGCACTGACGAAGCTATGGATAAAAAAGTTTCAGAAGAAAATTTGTACAGAAGTGTTGACCAAGTAATGAAATTAATAAATTTATGGAGGTAGTATGAACAACGTAACATTCTCAACGATTGGAGCATTGATTGGCTTAGCGCTTTCAATTTTTCTAATCATCAAAAACTTCCACGCAACTTACGCACTTATCATTGGTGCTTTGATTGGTGGACTTATCGGTGGAGGCGGACTTGTTGGAACAGTGTCTGCCATGGTAAAAGGTTCTGAATCAATGATGAGTTCAGTTCTAAGAATTATGACAAGCGGTATTTTGGCAGGTTGTTTGGTTAAAACGGGTGCCGCAGAAAAAATCGCCGACACGATTATCAAAAAATTAGGCGAACAAAAAGCTTTAATTGCTATCGCGATTTCTACGATGATTATCTGCGCTGTCGGAGTTTTCATAGACATTTCAGTTATCACTTGTGCACCAATCGCCCTTGCTGTTGGTAAGAAATCAAATCTTTCTAAATCAAGCATTTTATTGGCTATGATTGGCGGTGGAAAAGCGGGCAACGTAATCAGCCCTAACCCAAACACTATTGCAACTGCTGAAGGATTCAAATTAAATCTTACATCATTGATGTATGTGAATATCATTCCTGCAATCTGCGCATTAATCGTAACAATTATTATTGCAATGGCTTTGGCAAAAAGAAAAACTGATGTAATTGATTCAAGTGATTTGGAATCTTCTGAAAGAACAAACTTACCAAGTTTCTTCGCATCAATTATAGGACCAATTACTGTAATTGTTTTATTAGCGCTTAGACCAATCGCGAAAATCACAATCGATCCATTGATTGCACTTCCATTGGGAGGATTCGTGTGCTTATTAGCTACAAAAGAAACTAAGAATACAAAAGAATATGTAAACTACGGTTTCTCAAAAATAATCGGCGTTTGCGCGCTATTAATTGGTACAGGAACAATTGCAGGAATTATCAAAAATTCTACATTACAAACAGATATGATCAATTTGATTACTGCATTTAATTTGCCAGCATTCATCCTTGCTCCAGTAGCAGGTATCTTATTAGGTGGTGCAACTGCAAGTACAACAGCAGGAAGTACAATTGCTTCCCAAACATTCGCCAAATCATTGATCGATGCAAATGTAACTGCACTAAATGCAGGTGCTATGGTTCATGCAGGTGCTACAGTTATCGACTCACTTCCTCACGGATCATTCTTCCACGCAACTGGTGGATCAGTTAAAATGTCTATCGCTGACAGATTGAAAATCATTCCTTACGAAGCAGCCGTAGGTTTGACTACTACAATCGCATCAGTATTAGTATATTTAATTACAAAATAATTTTTCTCAAAAAGGAAAGGCTATGAGCACACAACTCATAGCCTTATTTTATTTGTTGATATTATCATTGCCTTTTGGTTTTGCCAAGATAGAAATCACTATAAATACTACGCTAAATCCTAACATTATGAAAATATTCGGCAGAATTTTTGAGATTTCTGGATTTTCAACCAAAATTTCATTGTTTTTAATATAGTAAAATCCTGGGAAAATTCTACCTATTGTAAGAGCAGTTTTCCCTAGTAATTCTTGTGGAACAAATGCCCCACACAAAAACGACGATCCAAGCGAGACGATGTTCATTACTCCTTGAACTGTGTTAGAATTTTTGATTACATTGGATATCATCACAGCCATTGACACCACAGATATCGTGAATACAAACGAATTAAACATCATCAGATTGACGTGTGTTTTCGTAAAATCGTATTTGTACATTACGCAGAATAATATCATGTAAATTAACCAGAACACAAGTCCTGTGACGATATGACCGAGCATCAACTCCATATTAATTCTCGTTCTTGGACATGGCGATACGTTGTTTCTCATGAGAATTGGTTGTTTTTTATAGACCAATGCAATATTTGAAACGACCAATATTACTTGTGCAAGTAGTAGGTAATTTAAAAAGTTGAAGTAATATTTGGATTTGTCTTTTTTAGGATTTACACTTCCCTCTTTGATGCTTACATCGATTTTTTTATCCAAATCCTCATTCGCATTTTTAATCGCTTCATCTTCTGTAAATCCACTTTTTTCGTAGGAACTTACTTGGCTCAGATATATGTTTATTTTTTCTTTTATATCTAACCCATACGCATTATTTGGTGCAACTTTGTACAAAACTTCCCTCGTTTTATCGAAATCTTCGGGAATTATTACTGCTGCGTTGATTATTTCGTAGAAAAGTTTGTCGTCTACGATTTTTTCGTCCATCGTCCTTATCTTGGCGTTCTTGTTCAAATAATCGTACAGAGACTTGGAAAGTTTGGTGTTAGATTTATCTTGCACATAAATATTTACATCGACTGATTTGTAAGCTGTTTGATTTGTATTTTTCGTTGCAAAGCTCATCAATACGAAAAATATTATCGTGTACAAAAGTATAGGAGTTTTGTGTGCCCATGTGATTTTAAAATAATTTTTAAAGACTCTCATACTCTTTACCTCTCATGAAAAATAGTGACGCTACAACAAATACAACCGTAATTACCAAAAGATTTACAATATCTTTGTTGAATCTTGCCATCGAATCGTAATAATACAACGAATATACCGCATCTGTAACGACAGCTACAGGATTTATTTTATTGATAATTGGAAGTTTTTCTGCGATGATTACTTTCATCTCTGGAACCATCATTCCCGCTAAAAAAGACATCAGCATCGTCAACGCAATTCCCATTCCAATTTTGGTATCTAGACTTTTTTGGTTGGACACACCAATTAAGATGCCAAAAGCAACTCCACAAAAAGATGAAATACTTGCAAGTCCTATTATCGCCCCAATTCTATCTCCGAATTCAACTCCAAGTGCGTATTTCAAATATGCGATAAATAAAACTGTTATTGCAAAATTTATAATCCAACTGACAAGAACTGATGCAGAAAGCATAGTGCTTTTTTTGGTTGGAGAAACTGCGTTACGCTTTGCGTTTGTAGACAAGTTCGCTTCGTATTGGAAGCTAACGAAAAGTCCCCACATGTATCCGTAAATCGTCGTCATCCCTAAAAGCGTGTAGAAGAACACATTCACTGGATTCATATTTTTTCTTGAAACGTCTTTGATGTGATCGTCT
Organism: Finegoldia sp. P1-F-LS; assembly: GCF_052932205.1. Taxonomy (NCBI): domain Bacteria; kingdom Bacillati; phylum Bacillota; class Tissierellia; order Tissierellales; family Peptoniphilaceae; genus Finegoldia; species Finegoldia sp. P1-F-LS. Next base: position 213,011 of record NZ_JBRFJH010000003.1, read on the forward strand.
ACATTTAAAATTTTCCCGATATCAGCCGTCGGATTTTTCTGCATTATCTTAGTTATCATGGATACCTTTTGAGAATAGGAATTCATAATAGTTTCTACGATTGTCTCAGAAATTCCGGAGTTTTTCGTGTAAATTTTATCCCACGACTCAATGTAGGCTTTCACATTATCGTTCGTATTCAATATATCTTGGTTCTTTGATTCTACAACCTTGAAATATTTCTCATTCTCCATCTCATTCATGAAGTTTTTGAAATTGTCGTCTTGCATCAAAGTTTCATTAACAGCTACATCAATGGTTTTGAATTTGCTATTTTCATTGATATTTCCAAATGCTAATTTGAAGAAAATCCCCAAAATAATCGGAAACAACAACGCCCAAAAAAGCATCGCTCTTTGTCTCAAAAGCAACTTAAAAGTATTTTTAAATGAATGTAAAAACATATCAATCCCTCAAATCTTTGCCGGTTAATTCTAAGAAAACATCGTTAAGACTTGGTTTTTCGACATTCAAAGAACTGTAGTTAATGTTGTTTTCATCGAGAAGTTTGATCAACTTCATTAAATATCCATCTCCATGAGAAAAATTCAACTTAACATTGCCGTCCTTGTTTTCAAAATTCATCAAATGTGGGAGTGATTTGATTTGAGATATCACATCTTCATTTAATTCTTTCGCTGTGAAGCTTATCTTCTCGTTCATTTCTATCATATCTTTGAGTTGTTCGGATGTACCTTTTGCAATGACTTTACCCTTGTCAATTATCACGATATTATCACACAAGAAATCAACTTCGTCCATATAATGTGATGTATAAATTATCGTTGATCCATCTTCATTTAATTTTTTTATTCCTTCCAAAATATTATTTCTAGATTGTGGGTCGACCGCAACAGTAGGCTCGTCAAGAATAATTATCTCAGGTTTGTGCGCAATTCCACATGCTATGTTGAGTCTTCTTAGTAAACCTCCTGATAATTTTTTCGGTTTAAACTTCACAAAATCATTCAGACTTACCAAATCCAATGCCCTTTTCACAAGCTCTTTTCTTTCAGATTTGCCTTGTATGTACAATCCGCAGAAATAATCGATATTTTCGTAGACAGTCAACTCATCATAGACTGCCACATCTTGAAACACCACGCCAATTCTTTTTTTGATATCGTACGCATCAGCAGACATTTCTTTTCCGAAAATCTTCACAATTCCAGAATCTTTTTTTAAAAGCGATAATATACAATTGATAGTTGTAGATTTGCCGCTACCATTTGGTCCAAGTAGTCCAAGAATTTCTCCCTTTTTAACATCCAAATCCAAATTATCAACTGCAGTGAGTTCCTTGTATTTTTTCACAAGACCTCTGACCTCTATCAGATTTTCCATAAAATCCTCCCATATTATATTTCTATTTATATTATACAATTTTTCAATCATTTAATCGTAAAAAATTTGTAAATAAATCGCAAAATTTTCTTGAAATTTGAGCCAAAAAAATCAGCACAAAATTCGTGCTGATTAATCTAAGCAATTTTTCTTTTATCTTGAATATAAGCGATTAATCCGAAAATCGCTCCCGTTACAATCGCAGGAAGTAACCATTCAAATCCTACAGAACTTAATGGCAAAGTTTTGATTATATCTGTAAATCCTTCTAAAATCTTGAATTTGCTATTCAAAACTTCTACCAAACTCACTACAAAAGTCGCAAGCACCGCACCTTTGAAAGTCATATCGTATTTAATATATTTATCGAAAATTCCTAAAAATATAAGGACCATAATTATAGGATAAACCGTCGATAAAATCGGAACTGCTGCATTGATAAGTCCTTCAACTCCTGCAAGAGAAATCAAACCCGAAACAAAAACTGTCGCCAAAACAATTGGCTTGTATCCCAATTTGTTTTTTGTAATTCCGGATAAGAAATCTCCAGCAACCGCGCTAAGTCCAACGGATGTCGTCAAGCACGCTAGTGACACAGCAATTCCTATTGCAAACTTACCGGTTGATCCTAAAATATGTTGCACTGTTCCAAGTAGAATATCTACTCTCGTATTTTGGACTGTGTAAATCTTGGAAGCTGTAGCTCCAACATATATCAATCCGCCGTAAATTATCGCCAACAACAAAAATGCCACAAGTCCGACCCACTTAACAAGCTTCACTCTTTCTTGTTCATTTAAGTATCCTTTTCTTTTCAAATCAGAAACCACAATTCCTGTCATGAGAGCCGCTCCAAGAGCATCCATGGTTTGGTATCCTTCCGCAAATCCTTTCAAGAATATTTGATTTTCCGTTTTGATATTCATAACACCAATAGGATCTACGATACATTTTACAATAATAACTAATAATATAATTACCAATCCCGGAGTCAAATATTTCCCAATTTTGTCGATAACTCCAGTTTCATTAAACACAAAAATCGCAGTTAGAATGAAAAATATTAGAGATGTTACCCACAAAGGAGTACCCGGAAAAACTTTAGATACAAAAACTTCGTGAGTTGTAGCTGCAGTTCTTGGAACGGCGAAAAGAGGTCCAATCGTTAAAATGGTAACGGTTCCAAGAATCTTAGAAAAATTATTCCCAACTCTTTTTCCGAGATCTTCTGCTGCTCCTCCAAGCTTAGCAGTGATGATAACACCAAGTATCGGAAGTACAGGATCTGTCAACAAAAACCCGAGCATCGCTTTTTTGTATTCAGTCCCCGCAAGCACACCTAAATAAGGTGGGAAAATCAGATTTCCTGCACCGAAGAATATTGCAAATAACGCAAATCCTACAATAATGATGTCCTTAAATTTTTTATTCAAAATATCCTCCTATGTATTTATATGTATTTATAGAAAATGATTTCATAATTAAATTTTAATTCCAAAAAGTTTTATTGTCAAATTTATTCATTTCATTATCAAAATAAAGCGTAAAACTTTTAATAAAAACCATCAAAAATTTTCAAAAAAAATCATAGGTCACATCAATGACCTATGATAAATTTTATTCTACAACTTTTCCGCCTTTTTTCTTTTGTTTATCGTTGTAAACTTTCTTAGCAATACCAATCATGATAGATAATGCGAATAATGTCAAAAGTCCCAAGAAAAGTTTTTGTGCTCCACCTGTCAATGTTCCTCCAACGTATGAATAAACAATTGTTGCAGGTAATTGACCAATTCCAGTCGCGATGAAGAATGGCCAGAATCCCATGTTAGTAAGACCTGCTCCATAACTTACAAAGTCGAATGAAACGAATGGTAAAAGTCTACAAATTAATATTGCATACTTTCCGTATCTTTCAAAAAATACGTCAACACTTTCCATTGCACCTTTGCTTGTAAGTTTTTCTACAGCATCTCTTCCCAAAGCTCTCGCCAAGAAGAAGCAAAGTGCTGCACCTGCCATTGCTGATGACCAAGAAAGCATAGCTCCCTTAACCCATCCAAATATTGCAGCATTTGATAAAGTAATCAAGAATGCTGGAATAGGAGCTGCGATTGATTGTAGTATCATCAAAACAAATGATACAACTGCTGCTTGCTTTCCGTAAGATCTCAAGTATGCAACAACGACATCAGTGTCTAATTTTGAAATCGTAGAGAAAGCTTCGTTAGTTTTAGCTTTAATTGAAGGAACGAAGAAATACAATCCCAATAAAACTCCAAGAATAATTAAAGCGATTATTCTTTGGATTTTTCTCGTGTGTTTAATTTCTGCTATTTCTTCAGCTGTTTTTTCTTCTCTCAAATCGCTAAGTTTAACTTCTTCTTCCTTCATTGCTTTACGTTCTTCTCTTGTGTAGAATTTTTGGTATTTCTTTTGAGTAAGAACTATATAGATATTGATTAAATTAATAACCACAACAACTACAATTGTAGGAATAAAAATATTCTTAACCGGTCCATGATACATCACAAATTCTTTTACGATGTAGATAAGACTTTGAGTTTTGCCACCTATAAGAGCTATTAAAGCTATTGCTATTTCCAACGCAAAAAATACATATCTATTTATGTTAGTATATGCAATTCCTAGTATCAATCCAAAAGCTGTAAAGATAAACATTACTAGCTGCTGACTAACCATCATTTCATAGTTTACATTAAATAATAATAGTAAACAAGTCAAAAACCCGATGGCTACGCCCGTAGTTAAATAATAAAATATCGCCCTTAACTTTTTCACTTGATTCCTCGATTAATCTTCTAAGGTATAAGTTACAGCTACATAAGTTCCATCTTCTGGAAGAACATCTGCGTTACCAGTAAATTTAACTTCGTTTCTCTTTTCTACTGCACCATAAGTGTAAGTTGTATTAGAAATAATTCCTACTGGGCAAGAATCCAAGCAAGTTAAGCAACCAGTTTTTTTAGTTTTTGCTCTTTCTAAGTTTCCGCCGAATCTAAATTCGATTTTCTTTCCATTGCTATCTTTGATTACTTCGTTGATATCATAATCTTTTCCAGCGCCTTCCCAAGTTACAGTAGCGCCGATTTTTGATCCTTCAACGTGAGTTTTTGTTGCGTTATCAGGGTTCATGTTTTCGCCTGGTTTTGCACCGATTTCAATTAATGCATTGTAGAAATCTTCTGGTGTACCATAAGCAGTAAGAACAGATTTTGCACCATTACTTCCGTCAGTGTTTACAGATGCGTGTCTTGTATTTTCTGTAAAATATTTACCATTTACAGAAGATAATACAGTAACCTTCTTAGCTTCCTTGTCAACTTTAATTGGGTTTTTCAAAGAAACTCCGTTGACTTCGTCATCTGCTTTCTTTTCTTCTTTTTTGTTTTCTTCTGTTTTAGATTGTTCAGTTGTTGCAGTGTTGTTAGCTTCCTTTTTGTCATCTGCCTTTTGTGAACATCCTGCTAGTCCTACGATTGCTAGACATAAAAATCCAGCCAATAATTTTCTTCTTAATTTCATAAGAATTATCCCTCCGTTATTTTTATTATTATAAAATACTTTTCATTATACATTAAAATGTAGTATCACCAATTAATTCATGATTTTTTTCTTACCAGTGATATAATCTTCTAATTTGTATATCAGAAAAATATATATAACCGCGTTTCCAATCATATGGTTTATGTCGAATGGTATAGATGTCATGTATCTTGCAATGAAAACATTCATTCCCATAACAGTCATACATTCCATCAAAGTAATTATGAGTCCATATAAAAACCCCGACACAGACACTGCGATTGTTTTAGTTATCAATGTTTTTTTCAATTTAAATACATTGAAAATTGCATAGTTAAATACAGCCAAGATGAAAAAGTCTACCACCTGGAATAAAACCCATATTCCAAATCCAAGCACAAAACTTGTGGTTACCATCGTGACTGCATTTACAAATAGTGACTCTTTTAGGTTTTTCTCAATTGCAAGTATCAGTATGACATCCGACAAGATTTTTACATTCGGAATTATATTCAAATAAAGTCTTGTCAGGATGCATACTGCTGATAATATTGCAATTCTAGTCAAATCACTAGTTTTCATTATTTCATTTCTTGAAATTTGAATTCTATCTTGTCGTTTTCGTTAACTTTGTAATCGCCGATTCCAACTTCTGCCATTTTACCGTTAACATAGTACATCCAGTATTGTTTTTTAGCTGGATCTTGTTTTATACCTTCTAATTCAGTCATCATGCCTTTTTCGAAAACAGCTTTGTGATTTTTTTCAAGGTAAGATTGCAAGTTTTCGTCTTTTTTGATTTCTGCATCTTCTTTTAAGATTTCTTTGTTGTTAACTTCATCCATAAGAACGATTGAAACCTTAGTAGCTTGACTGTCAGAAGCTTTTTCTTCTGATTTGTTTTCGTCTGTTTTTGCTTGTTCTTGTGTTTGTTCTGTTTTTTGTGGCTCTTGGGCCTTATCTTTGTCAGCGTTACAAGCTGTCAATGCAAATACAAGCATCATCAATACCAATAATTTTTTCTTCATACTCATCTCTCCTTTGGAAATTCCATCGCTTTCGCGAATATTTTATCGTAATCCTTTGTCATTGATAATTCTATATAATTCATATCTTCAGCAAGAGCGGACATTTCTTCTTTTATTTTATCATTCATTAAACACATGTACGCTCCTATTAAAGATGAATTACCTACATAACTTATTTTGGATTCAATTTCGTAAGGTAGAATTCCCACGCCTACGATTGATGATGGTTTCAAATGACTTCCAAATTGGCCTGCAACAATGCATTCGTTCAAATCGGAAATATCCAATCCCTCTTCATCCAAAAGTTTTATAAAACCAGAAAGTATTGCTCCTTTTGCTAGCTGTACTTGTCTGATATCAGATTGTGTGATAACAAGTTCATCAGTCAGCATGAACTCTCTTTTATCATCCACAATTCTAACCAAATCTTTTCTAAAATCATCTACAGAATTCGGATCGATAATCCTTCCTCTCTTGTTGACGATTTTATTTCTAACAATTTCGCTGATTACAGCAAGAATACCACTACCACAAATCCCTTTTGCAGGTTTGTCCCCGATAGTTTGCAATATGACATTTGATCCATCAATTACAACATCTTCAATGGCTCCTTGTTCTGCTCTCATTCCACATTTTATATTCATACCTTCAAGTGCAGGACCTGCTGCACAAGAACAGCAATACAATTTGTCATTTGTCTTCAAAACTATTTCGCCGTTTGTACCGATATCTATGAACAGTGTGTTTTCTCTGTTTCTCATATCAGTAACATAAGCTCCTGCTACAATATCTGCTCCAATGTACGCTGAAACATTTGGCAAAGTGTACAATTTTGCATCCAAATTCAGTCCAATATCTTTGCACATCAAACTCTTTGCCTCAGTGAACACTGGTTTGTACGGGAATTTCCCCAAACTTCTTGCATCCACTCCCAAAAGCATGTGAACCATCGTAGTGTTCGCTGCGATATCAACTTCCTTGATATCTTTCCTGTCGATTTTTGATTCGACAATCATCTTGTCAATCAATTTGTTCATTGAATTTACAATGCTATGTTGAAGAATTTTCGCTGCATTTTCGTTTTCATATTCAAACGTAATTCTCGTAAGAACATCCAAGCCGTATTTTGTTTGGGCATTGAGTGCTGAGTTTTTCGCAATGATTTCACCAGTCTTCAAATCCACCAAATTCATGCACACAGTCGTTGTACCGATATCCACACAAATTCCGTATCCATCTCGAAAAATTTTTTCAAACTCTGGCATTTCACCAGAATCGAGCACATCAATGGAGCTATTTTCGCTCAAAGTTTCAACGATGACATCTCCACACATTGTAACTGCACAAGAAAGCCTGATGCCGTTTTCGATTTCTTCTTTTTTTAAAAGTCTTTTTTCGGTATCGGTGATTTCGTTGACATTTCCTTCTACGATTTTAATCTTGCATTTTCCACAAGTTAACTTACCATTGCATGAATTGTCGATGTAGACGTCATGTTCAAGCAAAGCATTCATCAAATTGTAGCTTTTGTCATCTTCTAATTCAATTGTTCTATTTAAATTATTAATTCTTATCTTCATAATCGTAATTCTTTGATGCTATTATTATTGATTTCAAATTTTCAAGCGGCGATCTCATCTTGGACAAATCACAGGAATTCGATCTACGAAAATATGATGTAAAGCTTGTTTTAATCATTCTTTTTCATTAATCTTATCTAATTATCTTTTCCAATTAATTTTTTAGCAGCCGCTACAGCTTCGACGGCATTTTCTGTGTATGAATCTGCGCCGATTTTATCTGCAAAAGCTTGTGAAATTGGTCCTCCACCAATCATTACTTTGAATCTATCTCTAAGTCCTTGTTCCTTCAACATTTCGATAACTTTTCCCATGTTTTCCATAGTAGTTGTCATCAAAGTTGACATACAAATCAAATCAGCATTGTTTTCTACTGCTGCATCGATGAAGTTTTGCAATTTAACATCACGACCCAAATCAATCATTTTGAATCCAGCAGTCTCCATCATTAATTTAACCAAATTTTTGCCGATATCGTGAGTATCACCTTCGACAACACCGATAACTGCAACTCCTAGAATATCTTCGTCGCTTATTTCAACGTATTTTTCTAAAACATTCAAGCCAGCATACATGGCATCACTGCAAAGCAATACATCTGTAATAAAATATTCTTCTTCGTCGTAAAGTTTATTCGCTTCTGTCATGCCTCGAATAAGTCCATCGAAGATACCTTTTTTAGGATCAAATCCCTTATCGATGTATTCTTGACACACATCTGCAATATCTTCATCTTCCATTTCTACTACCATTTCTGCCATTTTATCTAAATATTCTTGTTGTGTATCCATGTTAACTCCTAATTATGATTTCATTTATTTTCTTGAATTTCTTGTTTGACAAATTCATACATCTGTCTCCAAAAATCTTGTGTTCTCCTTCAAACAAAAAATCAACATATCTTTGTTCTTCATCTTTTTCAATTTGCCTGAACTCTGCCTTGTTAAAACTAATCAAAGCCATAGTGGATTTTGGACATAAATGAAAATTGAATGGTTTGTCGATATTTTGAATATCTTCCAAAAATTTCATCAAAAACTCATCCACATACATCTGCATTTGTTTCGGGCCAATAATATCAGCGCCAGCCAAACTATCGGAAAAACTAATCAATTTTATTCCGCTATCGACAAGCTTTTCGATGTATTCCACCAAAACTTTTCTGATTTCATCGTAAAGCTCGACAATTCTGTCGTGTTTTTTTCTAAAAGATCTGAAAACAACCTCAGAGCTTACCAAATTGTCCAATATAATCAACGGACCAGAAACTTCTACGATAACTCTTTTTTTATCTTTCATTTTGCCAATCGCTTCGAACAAAGCTTTGACATGTTTTTGATTGTAATCAAAATCTATCACAATATCATCAACATTGTCGTACTTGTACTTGCTAACTTTTCCAAGTTCTGCAACTGCACCCATAGCTTCTGATTCTAGTGTCGAAGACATTGGAATACTCGCATAATCCTTGTCCTTGAAATGTTCTACCAAACAGTCCGCATCTTCAAATAATTTCGGATCAGTGATGGGCGTTGTTTCCATTATAATACAATTATAAGTCCCAACTTTACTCATTATTCACCTCAATTATCACAAAATCCTCACTATCAGAAATCGAATCCGATATTTCCAACCCACTCAAAGTTTTGCTCACGAAAACTTTCTTATCTGCGATTTCTACATTTCCCTTGGCTCTTACTATTTTTTTTGAATCCAAAAATTTTTCTAACTCTTTTTTCGAAACAAATTTTAAATTTTTTTGAACATTGGTCTTGAATTTGGAATCCTCGTGAGAATGATCATGGTGTTCGTGGTGATGTTTGCCGCAACATTTGTGTCCATGACAACAGCATTTGTGTTCTTTTTTATTCTCAAATTCAGATACAATATCATCTGGATTCATGTTTCTGAAATCTTCTGTGTGAATAATCGCAGTTTTGTTGAATTGTTCGATTGATTTCTTCACTTCTTCGATTTTTTCTTCTTCCAAATTTTCAATGTTCGTTATGTATATTATATCAGCTTTTTTGATTTGATCATTGAAAAATTCTCCGAAATCCTCGTGAAAACAAATGTAGCTGTCACAATCGACAATTGTCACGCATTTTTGAATTTGTAAATTCTCTTCGTCTTTCAAAACCTCCAATATATCGGTTAATTTTGCAATTCCTGTCGGCTCAATTATTATGTACTCAAATTGGTCTTTGTCGATTTTGTGGATAATTTCTTTAAAATCACTTTTAAGCCCACAGCAAATACATCCCGAATTTATTTCAATTATATCATCGTTTTTAATTAGCATCGAATCTATGCTAACATCTCCGAATTCATTTTCCAATACAAGAGTATTTTTGTTAAATCCCAAAATGTGATTGATAAATGTTGTCTTGCCCGAACCTAAAAATCCTGACACTATTATCGTCTTCATATTATCACCCATCTTTATTTTACCATACTTGATATTTAGTATTGTTCAAATAATAACTACTTATTGGATATTTAAATAAATGAATTTTGTATTATTAATTGATAAAAAACTTTATTTTGTTAAATTTTGATTGTTAAATTGAGTTAATATTATAATTTTTCGTGTGAAAAATCATTTTATTTGATTTTGATTGGTTTTTATTTTATTTTCGTAAGTTTTTAATTAATTGAAATGAATAATACCCATCACTTATAAAATATTTCAATAAATGGCGGATTTTCTCTATGATAAAATGAATTTAAGATTTTAATCAATTTATTTTGTTTTTTAAATAGGAGGATTTATATGTTCAAAGATGAGATGACTCCAAAGGAGAGAATGGAGGCTTTCTCAAAAGGTGAAGAAATGGATAGAATTCCAGTCGTTCCAGATATGGGTGTTACTATGAGCGACTTTCTGGGATATAAAACTTGGGATTATTATTCAAATTCTGATGTAATCGCCGATACGGAAGTAGCTTTGTTCAAAAGGTTCTACCACGATTCCATCAGTGTGTCTACTACTTTAAGAGGAATGGCTGAAGCCATGGGAACTGAAATTTGGTATCCTGAAGATGGTATTTCGCAATTAAAAGATCCTGTTGTAAAAAAAATCGATGATATCGAAAAATTGAAAATAATCAATCCATTAAAAGATGGAAAGCTACCAGTGTTAATTGAAGCATTGGAAAAAATTAGAGATCAAGTCGGTAATGTTGCATCAATCGGTGCTGCAATGACTGGACCATTTTCTGTAGCTGCAAGTATTTTGGGTACCGAAACTTTGCTTCGTTGGATGGTTAAAAAAAAGGATGCTGTTCATAAAATTATGGATATTATCACAATTAACAACGGAGAATACATTAAGGAAGTTGGCCGAAGAGGTTTTGGAATGGGATTTGCCGATCCAGTTTCAAGCACAACTTTAATCCGTAAGAAACAATTTGAAGAATTTTCACTTCCTTATTTGAAGAGAAATATTGCAGATGTTAAAAAATATTGTGGTTCTTCTGCTGGGTTGCACATTTGTGGCAATTCAAAGGATTTGTGGCCATTATTGAAGGATTCTGGAATTGGTAATTTCTCGTTGGATAACTGCGAGAGTTTATTGGAAGCGAAGGAAATTCTAGGAAAGGACGTTGTGATTACAGGAAATGTTCCTCCAGTAGATGTTATGTATTTGGGAAATACTGAAGATGTGAAAAAATCTGTAAAAGAATGTATCGACATTGCTTACGATTCTCCATGCGGATATGTTTTATCTACGGGTTGTCAAATTCCAAAAGGAACTAAAATGGAAAATATTGATGCGTTCATGGAATATGGGCGTGAATTTGGAAATTACAAAAGATTAAATAAACTTAAAAATGAAGTCAAATAAAAACACCTCGAGCCGAGGTGTTTTTGATTGCAATATTACTTTTTCTTTTTCGTAAAATAAGCGCCTGTTGCACAGGAAACAATCGCAAGTGTTAGATTTGCAATTTCAACTTCCATTCCTGCTTTTGGCAATTGTGATTTTGAGTTTGATTTAGTAAATTCTGATTTATTTTCCGAGATATTCTTTGATTTGCCGTTTTCTGATTCAACGATATTGATGACAACTTTTGTCTTGATAACGAAGTCTGGAGTAGTTGTTGAAGTTATTTTTTCAGGAAGTTTTACTACTGAATCATCAGCGAATAACGCAAATGTTTGTGTGGTTTTTCCTCTAAATTTCGTGACAACAATAAGTTCAATTCTATCGCCAGCCTTGTATCCAGTCGTATCAAATCTCAACTCACCAGTTTTTGAATTTATTTTTATACCGGAAGGAGAATTATCTTCAAGTGAAAATTCAACATCCATAGGAACATTTATTACTTTACCAGATTTGTCGGTAAATATCGGTTTCAATAAAACCTTGTCTCCAATTTTTACATTGGTTTTTTCAAAATGAATTTGAATTCCTTCTTCATTAGGTTTTCCAATATTTTCAGTAGTTTTTCCAGGTTTTGTTGATGATTTTTCTGAAGTTTTTGATGTTTGGTGATTAACTTCAGGTTTTATTTCGATTTCTTCTTCTGGTTTTTTGATATTTTCATTGTCTTCTGGATTTTCTACCAAATCTTTACCTGGTTTTTCGTCTTTTTCGGGCTTGTTTTCCTTTTCTGGTTTCTCTTCTTTTTCTGGCTTTTCTTCTTTTTCTGGCTTTTCTTCTTTTTCTGGTTTGTTTTCCTTTTCTGGTTTGTTTTCTTCTTCGTTGTTTTCATCATTATCATTTGTTTCAGGATTAACTTCAGCCTTATTTTCTTTTATTTTATAAGAAATTTTGACTTCTTTTTCTGATCCATCTGCAAATTTTATAGTTACAACGGCTTCTCCTTCTTCTTTTGATTTTATTTCCAGTTTCGAATCTTGTGGAAGATTTGAAATCGCAGATTTAAGCTTTTCAGCCGACAATTCTCCCGCTTCTACTTCTATTGTCTTAACATCTGGTACAAATTTTTCTGCAAGTGATTTATTCACAACGACTTTTACATTGACAATTCTCGTTTCTCCATTTTCGAATGTGACTTTAATTTTTCCGATGTAGTTTCCAGATTTGCTTGTATTTATCGCATCTTTTTCTGTGATGTCTGTAACTTTCGCTCCAGTTGGGAAGTTTGTGATGTTGTCTGTCAAATCGTATGTTTTGCCGAATTCTACAATTTCATCAATTGCTTCTACTGTTGGTATTGGTGTTATTACCGCTGCTTGTTTTTGTACGATAATTGTAGATTTAACTTCATCAATTGAGCCGTCGGAATATTTTACGATTATTGTTGTGTCTTTCTTTCCGGCAGTTTTCGTGTCTGGTTTTTCTTTGAATTCAAATGTTGTGTTTTCTGGCAAATCATCTGAGTTTGCAACCAATTTTTTTGCTTCTATCGTTTCTCCTTCAAGGATTTTTATTTCTTTACCAGTTGGCTCGTTTGTTTCTGCAAGTGATTTATTCACAACGACTTTTACTGTCATGACTCTAGTTGCACCATTTTCAAATGTTACTTTGATTTTTCCGATGTAGTTTCCTGATTTGTTTGTGTTTATCGCATCTTTTTCTGTGATGTCTGTAACTTTCGCTCCAGTTGGGAAGTTTGTGATGTTGTCTGTCAAATTGTAAGTTTTCCCATAATTCACAATTTCATCAAATACTTCTACTGTTGGTATTGGTGTTATTACCGCTGCTTGTTTTTGTACGATAATTTTTGATTGTACTTCGTCAATTGAGCCGTCAGAATATTTTACGATTACTGTTGCATCAAACTTCCCAGCAGTTTTAGTGTCTGGTTTTTCTTTGAATTCAAATGTTGTATCAGTAGGCAAATCATCTGAATTTGCAACCAAATCTTTTGCTTCAACACTTTCTCCTTCAAGGATTTTTATTTCTTTACCAGTTGGCTCGTTTGTTTCTGCTAGTGATTTATTCACAACGACTTTTACTGTCACGACTCTAGTTACACCATTTTCAAATGTGACTTTGACTTTTCCGATGTAATTTCCTGATTTGTTTGTGTTTATCGCATCTTTTTCTGTGATGTCTGTAACTTTCGCTCCATTTGGCAAGTTTTTGATGTTGTCTGCTAAGTCATATGTTTTTCCAAATTCCACAATTTCATCTGCTGCTTCTACTGTTGGTATTTGCGTGATTACAGCTGCTTGTTTTTGTACGATAATTTTTGATTGTACTTCGTCAATTGAGCCGTCAGAATATTTTACGATTACTGTTGCATCAAACTTCCCAGCAGTTTTAGTGTCTGGTTTTTCTTTGAATTCAAATGTTGTATCAGTAGGCAAATCATCTGAATTTGCAACCAAATCTTTTGCTTCAACATTTTCTCCTTCTAGGATTTTTATTTCTTTACCAGTTGGCTCGTTTGTTTCTGCAAGTGATTTATTCACAACGACTTTTACATTGACAATTCTCGCCTCGC